>JALOTC010000215.1 GCA_025458085.1 Cypionkella sp.
AACCGCCCCTGCGCCGTGCGCCGCAGCATCGTCATCTGCCAAAGCCTGTCCTGCGCATGGACAAAGCCCAGCGCAAAGAACACATCCTCATCGGTGGCGCCAAAGATATGGGGCACATTGGCATTGTTGCGCACCACCTCCACCTCGGCGCTCAGGCCGGGGAGGGCAAAATCCTCCGAATAGTCGGGAACCGACCGTTCGACGAACCAGTAGAGCACCAAGAGCGACAGCAGCGACAGTGCCAGAAGCCCGGTGAATGCACGCAAAAGCCAACGAAAGAGGAGAAGCATCGGGCGCGCCTGTTCTTGACGGCAGGGTTGCGGCTGTTACCTAAGGCATCGGTTTGAAAAGGGCAATGCGAAGGGAGGCATGCTATGGCAAAGGTGGCGTTTCTAGGTCTGGGTGTGATGGGTTTCCCGATGGCCGGTCATCTGGTGTCCAAAGGGCATGAGGTGACGGTCTACAATCGTTCATCCGCGAAATCAGAGGCTTGGGTGGCAAAACACGGGGGCCGCCACGCACCGACCCCGCGCGAGGCAGCCTTGGGTCAGGATTTCGTGATGGCGTGCGTGGGCAATGACGATGATCTGCGTTCCGTCTGCCTTGGGCCCGACGGGGCCTTTGCGGGCATGGACCCGGACGCGATCTTCGTCGACCACACCACCGTCAGCGCCCAAGTTACACGCGAACTCTCTGCCATCGCCGCCGCCAAGGGCCTTGGCTTTATCGATGCGCCCGTCTCCGGCGGTCAGGCAGGGGCGGAAAATGGTGTTCTGTCGGTCATGTGCGGGGGCGATGCGGCAGAATATGAAAAGGCCGAGGCCATCATCGCGGCCTATGCCCGCGTCTGCCGCCTGCTCGGCCCCTCGGGCGCAGGGCAAATCGCCAAGATGATGAACCAGATTGCCATTGCCGGGCTGGTGCAGGGTCTGGCCGAGGCCTTGGCCTTTGGCGAAAAGGCCGGGCTTGACGGGGAGAAAGTGGTGGAAGTCATCAGCCAAGGGGCCGCGGGGTCCTGGCAGATGGCCAACCGACATAAGACCATGCTGGAAGGCAAGTTCGACTTCGGCTTTGCCGTCGATTGGATGCGCAAGGATCTTGGCATTTGCCTGTCCACCGCACGCGAAATCGGCGCAAGCCTGCCGGTCACGGCGCTTGTCGACCAGTTTTATGCGGATGTTCAAAAGATGGGCGGCGGGCGCAACGATACCTCCAGCCTGATCCGCCGCCTGCGTTAACCCTGCGTCCCGGCATCAAGGGCGAACGGGGAGGGCTGTCTGCCCTCCCCGCACCCCTCCCGAGGATATTTGTGAACAGATGAAGAGGGCCGCCCGTCGCGCGCTCTAGGGGATGATACGGGTATATTTCGTGCCCGCGAGCGTCGCCCCTGCGATCAGACCCTGCTGGCCAAAGACCAGCGCGATCACCGGTTCAAGCTCTGTCGTATCCTTGCCAAGGCTTGCGCCCTGTTGGGGCGTGGCATAGCGGACATCCGCGCCTGCCGCCCAACCGGGGCTGCGGCGAAACTGCCCCAGCGCTGCCTCTGTCATGAAGAACAGCGCATGGGCATATTGCTGCGCGCCAATCTGAAGCCCAAAGGTTGCTTTGGTCGCAGAGTAGTAATCCACCGTTACCCCACCCACGCGCAGCGCGCCGCGTCCATAGCCGCCGCCATAGATCAGCCCAGCTTCCGTGATCAGCGGCATGAACAGAACGCCAGCCGCCTGTTGCGCCAGATCCCGCGTTCCGGGATAGGTGTTGAACAGAAAATCCCGCGTCGCATCGACCCGTTGTGCCTGACCCGCTTCGGCTGAAAGATCAGCAGCGACAACGGATTGCGGGCTCTTCTGGCCCGCTACAGGTAAAGCATACCAGAAGCAGTCCCTGTGTCATCTGCCCTGTCGCGGCGCTCGGCGGGAAGTCGCCTCAACCCTGCCCGGCCCGGATCGCCCGCGCCGCCTCTGGCGCGAAATAGGTCAAGACGCCATCGCAGCCCGCGCGCCGAAAGGCCATCAGGCTTTCCAGCATCACCTTCGGCCCATCGATCCAGCCGTTCTGCGCCGCCGCCTTGATCATCGCATATTCGCCCGACACCTGATAAGCATAGGTCGGCGCGCCGAATTCGGTCTTTACCCGGTGGCAAATGTCCAGATAGGCCATGCCGGGTTTCACCATCACCATATCCGCGCCTTCCATCAGATCGCGTTCGATCAACCGCACGGCCTCGTCGCTATTGGCCGGATTCATCTGATAGGTTTTCTTGTCGCCCTTCAGCGCGCCCGATGCCCCCACCGCATCGCGGAACGGTCCGTAAAACGCGCTCGCATATTTCGCGGCATAGGACATGATCGCCACATCCTTATGCCCCGCCGCCTCCAGCGCCTCGCGCATCGCGCGGATGCGGCCATCCATCATGTCAGAAGGGCCAAGGATATCGGCCCCGCTCTCTGCCTGTGCCAAGGCCATTTTCACCAGTGCCTCGACCGTCTCATCATTCAAGATGATCCCGTCGCGCACCAACCCGTCATGGCCATTGGCGTTGTAAGGGTCCAGCGCCACATCGGTCATCACCGCAATCTCCGGCACCTCGGCCTTGATCGCGCGGATCGCCCGGTTGGCGAGGTTATCGGGGTTCCAGGCCTCCTCGCACAGCTCCGTCTTCTTCGACGGATCGGTATAGGGAAAAAGGCAAACCGCCGGAATCCCCAAAGCCGCCGCATCCTCTGCCGCCTTCACGATCAGATCGACCGACAACCGCTCGACGCCGGGCATCGACGCGATCGGCTCGCGCACAGCCACGCCATCGCGCACGAACAGGGGCCAGATCAGGTCATTGACCGACAAAACCCGTTCCTGCGCCAAAGCGCGCAGGGCAGGGGTCCGGCGCAACCGGCGAAAGCGAGAGATTGGCGTGGGCGCAACGGTCGGGCGCATGAAAGGGGCCTCGCGGGCTAGGGGCTTGCAGCTTTGCCTTCTGTCTGCCATCGAAAGGCGCGTGGCCGCAAGGGTTGGCGGACCAAGGGAATGATTTCATGCAATGGTATGAGCTGATCTTTGTCCTGATCGACATGAGGTCATTTTCCAATCTCTGGTACTGGATCGTGCTGGCGGTTCTGTGGTCCACAAGCAGCTATTGGGTCATGGGCGTGCCCTTTGATCTGATCACCCGCGCCCGCCGCGACGATCCGCAGGCGGCGCAGCAACTTGCCGTCCTCGCGCGGATCAAGGCGGACCGGATGCTCTACATCAGCCGCAAGTCCGGCATCTGGATCATTGGCTTCACGGCCTTTCTCCTGTCCTCGCTGCTGCTTTTGGCAACCGTCCACCGCGTGGAATTCGCTCAGGCGCTGATCCTTCTGCTTGCGCCCATGTCTCTGGTCAGCTTCCTCACGCTGCGCCTTGCCGCACGGGTGGAACGCGACGACCCCGAGGTCGAGGCCTTGGCAAGCTGGCTCTTGCGGCATCGCCTGACCATCCAATTCATCGGGATGATCTCCATCTTCGTGACCGCGCTTTTTGGCATGTATCGCAACCTCAGCCTCGGCGCCTTTGGCTGACGCCACCCTTGACGGCGCTTGGGGGGCCGATAGGTAGGGCACATGACCAAGACAGCCTCCTCCCGCATCCTCCTCGGCGGCGCGCCCGAGGGTTTTGACGCCCGCCTTCTGGCCCGTGAGCTGGAAAAGGGCGCGCCCGTCCTTCACATCGCGCGCGACGACAAAAGGATGGAGGCGATGCGCGCGGCACTTGCCGTGATGGCGCCGGGGGCTGTCGTGCTCGACTTCCCCGCTTGGGATTGCCTGCCCTACGACCGCGTCTCGCCCAATCCCGAAATCTCGGCCCGCCGCATGGCGACCCTCGCCGCGCTCGCAGGCGGCCTCTCCGGCCCCTTCGTGCTGCTCACCACCGTGAACGCGGCGACCCAACGCATCCCCTCCCGCGCGGCCGTTTCGGGTGCCAGCTTCTCCGCCCGTCTGGGCGACCGGGTGGATGAGGCGCGGCTGCGCGCCTTCCTCGCCAATATGGGCTTTTCGCCCGTCTCCACCGTGGCCGAACCCGGCGATTGCGCCTTTCGTGGCGGCATCGTCGATATCTTCCCCCCCGGCCATCCCGGCCCTGTCCGGCTCGATTTCTTCGGCGACACGCTCGATGGCCTGCGCCGGTTCGATGCCGAAACCCAGCGCACGGTGGAAAAACTCACTGCCATCGACCTCTCCCCGGTCTCCGAGGTCTTGCTGGACGAAGCCTCCATCACCCGTTTCCGCCAGAATTACCGCGTCGAATTCGGCGCAGGCGGGGCAGAGGATCCGCTGTATGAGGCCGTCTCCGCAGGCCGCAAGCATCAGGGGATGGAACATTGGCTGGGCTTCTTCCATGACCGCCTATGATGCGCGGCGCGAGGCGATGGGGGCCAAGGGCCGGATGGATACGGTCTATAAACCCGCAGCCCCCCATCTGCTGTATCTCGACGATGCCGCATGGGATCAGGCCACTGAAAGCCACCGCCTGATCCGCCTGTCGCCCAATCCGCAAAGCCCCGGCCCCGGATGCCTCGATGCAGGCGGCCGATTGGGCCGCAATTTCGCGCCCGAACGCCAAGTTGCAAATGTAAGCCTTTTCAGCGCCTTGGCCGATCATATCAAGACACAACTTGAAGATCGCCAAGTGATCCTCTGCTCTTGGTCCGAAGGCGCGCGCGAACGCCTTCAGGGCCTCCTCGAAGATCAGGGCCTCACCGGCTTCCACCTCATCCGCGATTTCCGCGATGTGCCCGAAGGCCGGGGCCAGCTTTTCCTCCTCGTCTGGCCGCTAGAGGCAGGCTTCACCGCCCCCGGCCTCTGCGTGATCTCGGAACAAGACGTGCTTGGCGACCGCATGGTGGGCCGCCCCAAGAAAAAGCGCAAAGCCGACAATTTCCTGCGCGAGGTGGACACCCTCTCCCCCGGCGATCTGGTCGTCCATGTCGAACATGGGGTGGGCCGCTACCTCGGCCTTGAAACCATCACCGCGCTCGGCGCTCGGCGCACCGCACGCCTGCGTCGCGCTCGAATATGCCGAAGGCGCGAAACTCTACCTGCCGGTCGAAAACATCGAACTCCTCAGCCGTTATGGCCATGAGGAAGGGTTGCTCGACCGCTTGGGCGGCGGCGCATGGCAGGCAAAGAAGGCCAAGCTCAAGGAACGCATCAAGGAAATCGCCGACAGGCTGATGCGCATCGCCGCCGAACGCGCGCTCCGCCACGCGCCCATCCTCGAAGCGCCCCATTCGATCTGGGAAGCCTTCGCCGCCCGTTTCCCCTATCAGGAAACCGACGATCAGCTGGCCGCCATCGCCGATGTCGCGGCAGACCTTGAAAAAGGCTCGCCC
>JALOTC010000076.1 GCA_025458085.1 Cypionkella sp.
GGCGGCGGTGGCGGAGATGACACCACAGGCGGCGGCGGTGGAGATGACACCACAGGCGGCGGTGGTGGAGATGACACCACAGGTGGCGGTGGTGGAGATGACACCACAGGTGGCGGTGGTGGAGATGACACCACAGGTGGCGGTGGTGGAGATGACACCACAGGTGGCGGTGGTGGCGGGGATGACACCACAGGCGGCGGCGGTGGGAATGGCACTGTCGTCGTCTCTGTTACCGAAGGCACAAAGACCTCGGGCCATGTCGAAAACATCGAAGAGTTCAAGGATGGCGTGACCATCGGTGGCACCTCGACCCCCGGCGCATCGATCAAGGTTGTTATCGATGGCACCCAACAAACCACAACCGCGGGTGGCGATGGCACCTGGTCTGTGACCTTCCCGCCCGGAACGGTAAGCGGGGGCGAGCGGGAGCCCGCTGTGACGGTCACTGCGACCGTCGGCAACCAGACAACGACCGTCACCGACAAACTGGTGATCGACACCTTGCCCAATCCGCTGAACATCAACCCGGTGACAGCAGACAACACCGTCTCGGGCAGCGAACGCAACAGCGGCTTTACCCTATCGGGCAGTACCGTGGCGGGGGCGGAGGTCACGATTTCGATCGGGACCGAAACCTTTACCCGCACGGCCGATGGCGAAGGCAAATGGTCGGTGGATATTGCCGCAGGCAGCATCCGCGCCGGCACCTATGACGCATCGGTCACCGCCACAACCAGGGATACGGCGAACAATCCCTCGTCCACCACCCATGTCTTCCGGGTGGATACGGAAAGTGCCGTGGCTTTCGACGCTGGTGCCATCGCGGGCAACAACATCGTCAATGCGGGCGAGGCCAGCCGCGGCGTGGTGATGACCGGAACCTCGGAACCGGGATCGACCGTCATGGTCAGTTGGGGAGATACTCGCCTGCCCGCGCAAAGCGATCCGGTCACGGGCGCATGGACCGTGCGCTTTACCCAAGCGCAGATCCCCGCCGATGGCAGCAGGACCGCAACCGTTACCGCGACCGACGCCTTTGGCAACAGCGCCAGCGATACCCGTACCGTCGTGGTTGATACCCGCGTTGAACCCTTGACCCGCGTCTCTCTGGGTGCGGGGCTGGACAACATCGTGAACCAAAGCGAGGCACAGGGCGGCATCACCATCACCGGCACGGTCGAGGCGGGGTCAACCGTCATGGTCAGCTTTGGCAGTGGCACCGCCATTCCGGCCCGCGTGGTGAACGGCACATGGACCGTGGATATTCCCGAAGCGGATATTCCCACCGGCCAAACCTCGGCCCAGTTGACCGTCACGGCAACGGATGCCAATGGCAACACCCGCATCCACAGCGAGACTGTGGCCGTGGACCGGACGGTTCTGAACTTTGCACCCTCGGCGGCGCCGATCGCACAGGATGGAATCGTAAACGCCGAAGAAGCCGCGGCTGGCGTCGTCGTCTCTGGCACGGCCGAAGCGGGGGCAACGATTGTCATCCGCGTTGCAGGTGGCAGCCCGGTGGAAACCACCGCTGACCGCGATGGCAATTGGTCCGCCACGCTAACCGGCACGGCCCTTCCGCGGGGCGAGATCGATACGACGATCACGGTTACCGCAACCGACCGGGCAGGCAACAGCGCCAGCTATTCGCAGCCCTTGACGATCGACACCATCGCCCCCGGCGCGCCGGATGTGATGGGCTTTACCCGCGACAGCCGCGGCCTGACGCGTATCCAGACCGGCGATACGGACGAATCCTACAGCTTCACCAGCATCAATCCCGATGGCAGCCAAACCCCGATCAGCGCGGTCCGCACCGTGGACGAGCTTTGGGGCACGCAGAATGTCAGCTTCGGGGCGATGGGGCAGTCTGGCTTTGTTGGCACGCCGGTGCCTGATGGCAGCTATCTGGTCGTGAATTCCACCGATACGGCGGGCAACGACAGTTCCACATTGTTCGTGGTGAACAACACCAACGCCCCCGCCATCGACCTTGGCCGCGAGGGGCTGGACGATTTCACCCTGACCGCCATCGACCTGACCTTTGCCCCCGATGCCCAGCTGACGATCACCGAGGCGGATATCATTGCCCTGACCGGGCCCGACAAGACGCTGGTGGTCAAGGGGGGCGGGGACGACAAGGTCAGCCTTGCAGGCACTGCGCAACTCGCAGGCACGCAAGAGATCGATGGCGAAACCTTCACGGTCTACACACTTGGGCCTTCGGGGGCTCGGGTTCTGCTCGATGACGACATTACCCTGACCTAAAGGCACAAAACATGCAGTGTCCGGCCAGATCGAGGACGGAACGGAAAGGGCAGCGCCTCTGGCTGGCGCTGGCCCTGCCCTTCTGCCTTGCCGCCTGCACGGGTGGCATGATGGGCGGGGGGGCCTTTGATGTCACGAAGATGGGGTTCGGGCGCGGCATGGCCCCGGCCGACCCTGCCACCGCCGAATTGACCGGGCGCGGCGAAGTCCGCTCAAGCCTGATCGACGATCTGCAAGCGCGCCAATCGCTTCTCCCGCCTTTGGGTCCAGAAGCTGCCGTGGCGCAGGCCGTCACAGAAGCCGGAGCCGGGGTTGCCACAGCAGAATTGCGCGTGGCCCGGCTGAGGGCCGAAGCGCAGGCGCTGAACTGGCTGCCGCGCATCGGGCCGGATGTCACGCTCAATCGCCTTGGCGATCTGGCCGCTGCACTGATGGTGGAACAGACGCTGTTCGATGCAGGGGCAAAGCGGGCCGAACGCGCCCATGCCGCGGCGGATGTGGAAGTGGCCGCCGTAACGCTCGCGACAGAGGCGAACCGGCGCATCTATGACGGGCTGAAACACCATCTGACCGCCGAACGCGCGGCGGCGCAGGCGGCGGTGGCAGAACGCTCAGCCGCACGCTTGGGCGAATTCCACACGATCATGCGCAAGCGGATCGAAGGCGGCCTGTCGGATCGGTCCGAAGAACAGGTGCTGACCCAGAAACTGGCCGAGATGCAGGCCATGGCCTCGGCCGACCGGCAGACCGAAGCCGCAGCGCGGGCAGAGCTTGCGGCCATGACCGCGCGCCCTCTTGCCGGGGTTGCCGGGCTGTCGGCGCTGCCGCCAGATGCGGGACAGCCCGAACCGCTCGCCGTGCTGCGCGCCCGTGCCGAAGGGGCGCGCGCTGTAGCCGAAGCGGACATCGCCCGCGCGCGCATGTTGCCGGGCCTGACCGCGCGGGCCGGCTTCGGGTCCGGCGGGGTGGATGGCGGGATCGGGCTTTCCGGCGGGGATTTCGGTTTTGGCCGGGGCGCGCGCCGCGAGGCCCTTGATGCGACCCCCGATCTGGTCACCCGCCGCATCGCAGAGGCCACGGAACAGGCCAACCGCCGGATCACCGCCCTGTCGGCGGAATTGCAGAACCTGACCACGCGGGAGGCGCAGGGGGCCGAGGTTCTGCGCCAGACCGGCAGCAACCTGCAAATGTTCACCGAACAATACAAGGTCGGGCGACGCAGCCTTCTGGAACTGGTCCAGCAATATGAAAGCTTTGCCCGTGCCGAACGCGATCAGGTGGCCCTGAAATATCTTGCGGCCGACCTCAGGCTCCAGATCGCTCTGGAACGCGGCGTTCTTGCGGATGGGGCAAGGATGTGACGGGCGACCGGGTCATCGCCTTTGACATGAACGCGACCCGCGCGGCGCAGGTGCCACCCGCGCGGCCCGATGCCCTGCCCCCGCCGGCCCCCGCCCCGGCCCAGCCTTCCCGCAGCCAAGGCCGCGCCCGTCTGGCCAGCCTTTATGCCGGGCTGATCGGCGCTGACCTTGCCACCAGCGACCTGACCGAGGCGCTGGACGCGATCTGCGGCGACGGCGCGCCAAGCCTTGACGATCTGGCGCTGGCGCTGTCCTCCCTGGGGCTAAAGGCGCAGACGGGGCGGCTTGGCAAACCGCAGCCGCGCCACTGGCCCGCACTGGCCGAAATGACCTCGGGCCAGATCGTGCTGGTTCTTGCCCAGACGCGGGACGGGTTTCAGATCTATGACAGCAGCCAGCCCGATGCCCGCGCCGAAGTGTCCAGCGCTGAATTCCTGCCGGTTTACGCAGGCCGCATCCTGCGCGCCCGACAAGGCCTGCGCGAGGTAGAGGCCCGCCACAGCACCGCCACGCCCGCCCATTGGTTCTGGGGCGAATTCCACAAATACCGCCGCGCCATGGCCGAAGTGGCGGCAGGCTCGCTGGTCGCCAATCTTCTGGCCGTGGCGGTCGCGCTGTTCTCGCTCCAGGTCTATGACCGGGTGATCCCGCATCAATCGCAGCCGACGCTCTGGGTTCTGGCGCTGGGGGCTTTGCTCGCGATCCTTCTGGAAGGGATGCTGAAAGCCGCGCGGTCAGGGCTTATGGATATGACCGGGCGGCGCATCGAACTGGCGGTGCAAGACCGCCTGATGGACCGGCTTTTGGGCATGAAGGCCAATCCCGCCGAACGCCGCCCGAGCCAGTTGTTCAGCGCCATGCGCGAATTCGGGGCGGTGCGCGAATTCTTTACCGCCTCCACCATCGGCACGGTCGCGGACCTGCCTTTCATCCTGATCTTCCTCGCGCTCATCGCCTCGATCGGCGGCGATCTGGTCTGGCTCTTGATCCTTGGCGGCGTCTTGATGGTGGCTCCCGGTTTCCTGATGCAAAAGCGCATGGTCGCGCTGACCCAAGCCACCCAAGGCGCCAGCGTGCGGCAGGCGAAACTTCTTTACGAAGCGGTATTCGAACAGGAAACCGTGGCCATCACCCGTGGCGAAGACCGGATGAAACGGCTGTGGTCAGAACTCGTGGCGTTGAATGCCGCGAAATCCTCGGAACAGCGCAAACTGACCTCGGCGCTGACCTATTGGGCGCAGGGCGTGCAGCAGGTGACCTATGTCGCCGCCGTGACGGCCGGGGCCTATATGGTTTTTGCGGGTAATTTCACCGTCGGGACGATCATCGCCGTCGGCATCCTCACGGGGCGCACGCTTGGCCCCTTGGCGCAGCTGTCGGCCACCATGGCGCGGTGGTCCAATGTGAAGGCAGCCCTTTCCGCACTCGACACGATCGCCGAAGCCGATCAAACCGAGGCAGAGGGGCGTAGCTATCTGCGCCGTGACCGGCTGACCGGGGCCTATGAGTTGCGCGCTGTCGATTTCCGCTATGACCCCAAGGCCGCGCCCACGGTGGATATCCCCGCCCTGGCCATTCCGGCGGGGCAGCATGTGGCGGTGCTGGGCACCAATGGCTCGGGCAAATCCACGCTTCTGCGCCTGCTTGCGGGGCTTTATGACCCGACCTCGGGCCGGGTCCTCATGGATGGGTTGGACCTTGGGCAGATTCACCCGCGCGATCTGCGCCGCGGCATCGGCTATCTGGGCCAAGATGTGCGCCTGTTCGCGGGTACCCTGCGCGACAATCTGAACACGACCCAGCTTGAACGCGATGATGACCGGCTGTTGCAGGCGCTGGATTTCGCGGGCCTTGGCCCCTTTGTCCGCAGCCACCCCCGCGGCCTTGATCTGGAGATCAAGGAAATGGGCGAAGGGCTGTCTGTAGGCCAACGCCAGTCGCTCGGCTGGGCGCGGCTCTGGCTGCAAGACCCCGCCGTGGCGATCCTTGACGAACCGACCGCCGCGCTGGACCAAACGCTGGAAACCACGCTGGTCAGCCGCCTGCGCATTTGGCTGGCGGGGCGCACGGCGATTATCGCCACGCATCGCGTGCCGATCCTGCAACTGACCACGCGCACCATCATCTTGCAAAACGGCAAGCTCGCGGTCGATGGGCCGCGCGATGCCGTTCTGGCCCATCTGATGAAGGCGCAAGGCACACAGGGCGCACAGACCCCCGCCACCACCGCCGGAGGCCAAGCATGACCACCTTTGACCATGGGCTGGATGACCAAAGCCGCGGCCCGTCGCTGACCATCTGGCTGATCACCGCCGCCGTGGCCCTGTTCCTCCTCTGGTCCTCCTTCGCTTGGGTGGCCGAAATCGTGCGGGCCGAGGGGCAGGTCGTCTCCTCCTCCCGCCCCCAGATCGTGCAGAACCTCGAAGGCGGCATCCTCGCCGAACTCCACGTGACCGAAGGCGATATCGTCGAACAGGGGCAAACGCTGGCGCGGCTCTATGGCACGCAATATCAGGCGGCGGTGGATGATCTGACCGATCAGATCGCCACGCTCGAAGCCCGCCGCCTGCGTCTGGAGGCGGAACTAAGGGGCGAGACAGATTTCACCGCGCCCGAGGATCTGGTCGCCCGCGTGCCCGATGTCGTGGCCTCCGAACGCGCGCTTTTGGCCGCGCGGGTGCAGGAAACCACCGCCCGGATCGAAGGCGCAAGCGCGGTTCTTGAACAAGCGGCGCGGGAACGCGATCTTCTGGAACGGATGTATCAGCAGGAAATCGCGCCGCTTATCGAAGTGACCCGCGCGCGCAAGGCCGCCAGCGATGCCGAGGCGCAACTGGCCGAAGCGCGCACCCGCGCCGAACTCGACCGCGCGAACAGCTATGCCGAAACTCAAGGCGAACTCGCCTCGCTCCGCCAGCGCCTGAAACTGAGCCAGGACCAACTCGCCCGCACCCACCTGACCGCCCCGATGCGCGGCGTGGTGAACAAACTTCTGGTCACCACGATCGGCGGCGTCGTGCGCCCCGGTGAAGAGATCATGCAGATCATCCCGCTGGATGAAGAGCTGTTCATCGAAGCACGCGTCCGCCCCCAGGATATCGCGCAAGTCCGTGTGGGTCAGGCGGCGACGATCAAGCTTTCGGCCTATGACTACACGATTTTTGGCAGCCTTCAGGGCAGCGTGACCTTTGTCTCGGCCGATACGTTCCTTGACGAACGCTCCCGCGCGGCGAATGGCGATCCGCATTACCGGGTGACCTTACGGGTAGAACGTAGCCAATTCACCGACCGCCAGCGCGGTCTGGAAATCCGCCCCGGCATGCAGGCCACCGTCGAACTTCAGACCGGGGGCAAGACGATCCTGAGTTACCTCACCAAACCGCTGTACAAGGCGAATGAGGCCTTCCGTGAGCGGTAAGGACAGGAGGGGGCGCTGCCCCCTCGCCGCTGGCGCGGCTCACCCCCGGAGTATTTTTGCCAAGATGAAGCCCCCTCTGATCTTCATCTGTTCATAAATATCCCGGGGTGAATTGGCCGTAGGCCAAGAGGGGCAGAGCCCCTTCCCTTTCCGTCTTGCATCGCCTGCCGCGCGGTCCCAGGTTATTCACGTGACGGCGAGCGCTGCGGCAGGATGATGTTTGATACGGTTCTGATGGTGGATTGGTCCGGCGGCAACGACCGGGGGCCGACACCCAAGAAAGACGCGATCTGGCTTTGTGCAGGTAGCGCCGAAGGGCTGGAGGCGCCCCTCTACCTGCGCAACCGCCAGGTGGCCGAGGCCGCGCTGCGGGACAGGCTTGCCACCGAACAGGCAAGGGGCCGCCGCGTTCTGTTGGGGTTCGACTTCCCCTTTGGCTATCCGGAGGGATTTCTGGCGGCGCTGGGGCTGCGCTCGGTCTTTGATCTTTGGGCGCATTACGATCAGGCGCTGGAGGACAGCCCGCGCGGGAATAACCGCTTTGCCTTGGCCGATGCGATGAACGCACGCCTGCCGGGGATCGGCCCCTTCTGGTTCAATGCCGGAAAGGCCGATCTGCCGCATCTGCCGCGCAAGAAGCCGCAGCATGACTTTCCCTTTGCCGAACGCCGTCAGGCCGAGGTGCGGGCGACCGGGGCCTTTACCTGCTGGCAGATGGGCGGCGCGGGGGCGGTCGGGTCACAGGCGATGACGGGGATGGCGCTTTTGGCGCGTCTGCGCCGGGAGTTCCCCGTCTCTGTCTGGCCATTCGAACCGCTGGACCAACCCATCGCCCTTGTCGAAATCTGGCCCAGCCTTGTGAACCCCGTGGTCCGCGCGGCGCTGCGTCCCGGTGCGATCAAAGATGCCGTGCAGGTGCGCGTGATGGTGGAAACGGTGCTGGCCATGCAGCGCGCGGGATGCCTTGCCCCGGCCTTGGCGGCGGTCCCCGAGTCGGCGCGGGCAGAGGAAGGCTGGATCTTCGGCCTTGGCGCGGAAGAAAGCCTCGCCGCCGCGCTCAGCTAACCTCTGCCGGGCGGCGGATCATCGGGGCGGCGTCGATCACCAAAGGGTGCAGACCTTCGCCGCCCGCATCCAAAAGATCGAACAACTGCCGCCGCATCCTCGGCTCCCAGAAATCATTGATATGGGCGGCGCAGCCTGCCACGCCTTCGGCCTTCGGCTTGGAGGCCATGAAGGTAGCGATCTGGTTCGCCATCCGAATGATCTTGTCAGCCTGCATCCTGCACCTCTGTCGTCACCCTGTCGCTATGGGAATAAAGATCGAACCTTTCGCCCCGCGCATTGCAAATGAGCGTCACGCCCAGATGATCGGCGAGGTCCACCGCCGCCGCCGTGGGGGCAGAGACCGCGATCAACAGGCCGCAGCCCATCCGCGCCACTTTCTGCACAAGATCAATCGACACGCGGCTGGTCATCACCACCGCGCCTGTCGCCGGGTTCACCCCCGCCCGCGCGGCCCAGCCGGCAAGTTTGTCCAGCGCATTATGCCGCCCGACATCTTCGCGCAGCGCCACAAGCCGCCCCCCCGACCAGAACGCCGCCCCATGCGCGGCGCGGGTCTCGTCATGCAGGCGTTGCGCCGCGCCCAAAGCCGCTGCCGCCGCGCAGACCTCGCGGGGCGAGAGGCGAAAGGCCCCATGCGGCACAGGCGCGGGCTCGCACAAGGCGGCCTCGATCGACTCGATCCCACACAGGCCACAGCCCACCGGCCCCGCCATATGCCGCCGCCGCGCGGCCAACCGCGCTTCGGCCTCTGGCACCAGCCATGCCTGTACATCCAGCCCCCCGCCTGCCTCCACCACCTCAAGCGAGAGGATTTCGTCAGACCGCGCCAAACCTTCGGTCAGGGCAAAACCCGTCGCGAAATCTTCAAGATCGGCAGGCGTGGCCATCATCACCGCCTGCGTCGTGCCGTTGAAGGACAGCGCCACCGCCACCTCGGCGGCAAGCAGGCGCGCGCCCGGCTCTGGCCCTGTGGGGCCAAAGCTCAGACGCGGGCTGCGGCGCGTGATCTCCATCACTCAGCCGCCGGAAGAATGCGGCGCGACCGTTCGGAGAGGGCGGAATAGTCCTCCTGCCACTGGGTTGGCCCGTTCGACGGGCTGACCTGCACTGCCGTCACCTTGTATTCCGGGCAGTTCGTCGCCCAATCCGAAAAATCGGTGGTGATGACATTGGCCTGCGTTTCCGGGTGGTGGAAGGTGGTGTAGACCACGCCGGGGCTGACCTTATCGGTCACTTCGGCCTTCAGCGTCGTCTCGCCCGACCGGCTGGCAAGGCGCACCCAATCGCCATCGCGGATGCCGCGATATTCGGCATCATGCGGGTGGATTTCCAGCCTGTCGCCTTCGTGCCAGACCACATTCGCCGTGCGCCGCGTTTGCGCGCCCACATTATACTGGCTGAGGATGCGCCCGGTGGTGAGCAGCAGGGGGAAGCGCGGGCCGGTCTTTTCCTCGGTCGCCACATATTCGGTGCGGATGAACTTGCCCTTGCCGCGCACGAAGCCTTCCACATGCATCATTGGCGTGCCTTCGGGATGGGCCTCGTTACAGGGCCATTGGACAGACCCCATCTCCTCCAGCTTTTCATAGCTGACGCCTGCAAAGCTTGGCGTGGTCAGCGCGATTTCCGCCATGATCTGGCTGGGGTGGGTATAGGTCCAGTCTGCCCCCATCGCGCGGGCGAACATCTGGGTCACTTCCCAATCGGCATAGCCATTCTTCGGTGCCATCACCTTGCGCACGCGGTTGATCCGCCGCTCGGCATTGGTGAATGTCCCGTCCTTTTCCAGGAAGGTGGAGCCGGGGAAGAAGACATGGGCGTAATTCGCGGTTTCGTTCAGGAACAGGTCATGGACGATCACGCAGTCCATCGCCGCCAAACCCGCC
>JALOTC010000077.1 GCA_025458085.1 Cypionkella sp.
AAACCCGGATCACATAATCCTTCAGCGTGGTCTCCACCACTTCCCATGTGCCCTCGAACCCCGGGCGGATGATCCAGCTGTCGCCCGCGCGCAGATGCACCGCTTGCCCATCCGCGCCGGTCAGGATCGAATGGCCCGCGCGGATATGGACATATTCCCATTCGTCATAGCGCACGCGCCATATGCCGGGGGTGGATTGCCACAGCCCGCAGTAAAGCCCGTCCACCTCCTCTATATTCCATGTGGTATGGACGGGATCGCCCGCCACCACTTTGGCGGGGTCGGGGCGGCTCACCTCGGGCGGGGCGGCGCTTTGGGTCACGGCTTGCAATAGGGTCATGCTGTCCTCCGGCTTTGGGGCGAGTGGACAGGGCGCGCCGCGCCGCGTCAAGACCGCCCCGCCGCCCTCATCCGGCCAAGTCGCCGCAGCGCAGCGCAAAATTCTTGCGCAAGGGCGCAGGCTGTTGCACTTATTGCAGGCGGTTTCTGAATCCGCCTGCCAAGGAGCCCGCCAGCATGAGCGCCTCAGCCCCCCAACGCGCGGTCCTGCCGCCCGATATCAAGGCCCGCAAGGGCGGCGCACCGCTGGTGGTGCTGACCGCCTATACCACCCCCGTCGCCCGTCTGGTCGATGCCCATTGCGATATCGCGCTGGTCGGGGATTCGCTGGGCATGGTGCTGCATGGCCTGCCCTCCACCCTTGGCGTGACGATGGAGATGATGATCCTGCATGGCCGCGCGGTCACGCGGGGCCTCAGCCACGCCATGGCGGTGATCGACATGCCCTTTGGCAGCTATGAGGAAAGCCCGCAGCAGGCGTTCCGCAACGCCAGCCGCCTGATGGCCGAAACGGGCGCGCCAGCGGTCAAGCTGGAAGGCGGGCAAACAATGGCCGAAACGATTGCCTTCCTCACCGCGCGCGGCGTGCCCGTCATGGCCCATGTCGGCCTGACCCCGCAGGCCGTGAACACGCTTGGCGGCTACAAGGTCGTGGGACGCGATACTGAGGCCGCCAAGGTCATGGCCGATGCCAAGGCTTGCGAAGCGGCGGGGGCTTTCTCCATCGTGCTGGAAAAGGTGCCGCAGGGATTGGCCGGGCAGATCACGGCGGCGCTGTCCATTCCCACGATCGGGATCGGCGCAGGGGTGGATTGCGACGGGCAGGTGCTGGTCGTCGATGATATGCTGGGCCTTTTTACCGATTTCCGGCCCAAATTCGTGAAACGCTATGCCGAACTGGGCAAAACGGCGGAAGAGGCGATTGCCGCCTATGCCGCCGAAGTGCGTGCGCGCAGCTTCCCCGCGCCCGAACATGCCTTTGCCGATAGCTTGCCCGGAAAGTCCGCATCGTGACCACAGCCCCCATTTTGCGCAGCGTGGCCGATCTGCGCGCCATGGTTCGCGGCTGGAAAGCCAAGGGCGAAACCGTCGGTGTCGTGCCCACGATGGGCGCGCTTCATGACGGGCATCTGAGCCTTGCCCGCGCTGCGCGGCGCGACTGCGCCCGCGTCATCACCACGATCTTCGTGAACCCCAAACAGTTCAACAACCCCGAGGATCTGAAGAAATACCCAAGGACAGAGGAGGCAGATGCCGCCCTCCTCGCCACTGTTCCCGTCGATGTGATCTTTGCCCCCCCGCCCGAGGAGGTTTACCCCGAAGGCTTTGTCACCACCGTGTCGGTCGGCGGCGTATCAGAGCCGCTGGAGGGCCGGATGCGCCCCGGCCATTTCGATGGCGTGGCCACGGTCGTCACCAAACTGTTCGGCATGTCGATGGCCGACCGGGGCTATTTCGGGCAAAAGGATTGGCAGCAGTTGCAGGTTGTCCAACGCCTTGTGCGCGACCTCAACCTGCCGGTGGAGATTGTGGGATGCGAGACGATCCGCGAGGCGGATGGTCTGGCCATGTCGTCGCGCAACCGCCAACTGACGCCAGAGGGGCGGCTGAAGGCCCCGGTACTTTACGCCGCGATCACCCGCGCCGCCGATGATATCCGCGCAGGCCATGCCGACCGGATGGCCATCCGCGAAGCGGCCGAGGCGATCCGCGCCGCAGGCTTCGACCGGGTGGAATATATCGAACTGCGCGATGCGGGCACGCTCATGCCCTCATCTGACGTCACGCGGCCCCGCCGGATGCTGGCCGCCGCTTGGCTGGATGGCGTGCGGCTGATCGACAATATCCCCGTCTAGACAGATTTCCGTCTCGACAGGGCGGGCCAAGGCGCCGCCCCTAGCCGCGGCGCAGCCCCATCCCGCGCGCGATCCGGGCGATCCAGCCCGCGGGCGCAGGCCGCACCTCCTTGCGCATCCGTTCCGCAAATTTGGCATCCAGCCGCTGCCAGATGTCGTCTTCGCTGCCGCGCCGCACAAGACCTTCGCCCACCGTCCTCGACCGCAGGAGATTGGCCTTACGCGCTCCGCGGACATCACCGTGAACTTGCCCCATGACTACCCCCAACCCTATTTCGACGGTCATCGACACACCTCTGCGCATCGGTGCTGGCAGGCACGGCGATGGCCCTTGGCTAAACGGCTGGGAAAAGCGCTATTTTACCGCCGCGCCCTCGTTTCGCCACAAATTCGCCGCCGCACAGCCAGAAACCTGATGCCGCAGGAACGCAGCGCGCGATGAAAGTCACAAAGGATCGGGCTGACCACTTGTCGTAACCCAGCAAGCCGCGCTACGCTGCTCAAAGTTGAAGCTGGCGGGTAGTAAATGCGTATTCTGATTGCAGATGATCACGATCTCCTGCGTGACACACTCGTGCTCTTCATGGAAAGCCAAGGGATCAGCGCAAGTTCCGTCAAGGATCTGTCCTCGGCGCTCGACTCCATCCGCAAGGATGGGCCTTTCGACCTCGTCCTGCTGGATTTCGGCATGCCGGGCATGAACGGGCTAGAGGGGTTGAAGACCGCCCTGAACGAAAAGGGGGCCGCGCGCGTGGCGCTCATGTCTGGAATCGCGCCGCGCGATGTGGCGGAACAGGCGCTGACCATCGGGGCGGCGGGCTTCTTGCCCAAGACACTGCCTGCCAAATCGCTGGCCAATGCGATCCGCTTCATGGCGATGGGCGAACAATATGCCCCCATCGACTTCATGACTGCCGCGACAGAGGAAGGGCCAAGCCACCCGATGGCGGAACGGCTGTCCAAGCGCGAATTGCAGGTGCTGCAAGGCCTGTGCGAAGGCAAATCCAACAAGGAAATCGCCCGCGATCTGGAACTGATGGAACCCACCGTCAAGCTGCATGTGAAAACGCTTTACCGCAAGATCGGGGCAGCGAACCGCACGCAGGCCGCGATGCTGGCGAAAGAGGCCGGGCTGTTCTGACGCCCGCGCCCGCGCGCAAAGCAAAACGCCCGGGGGCTTCCCCGGGCGTTTGCGTCTGTGAGCCTTGGCCTCAGTTCATATCGGCCGCGCGTTCGGCGGCGATCTTCGCCTCTGCGGCAAAAGTCGCCTGTTGCAGCGCGGCAAAACCATCAAGGATCACCTGCTTCTGCGCATCCGTCATGCCCATGAAGCGGTCGTTGTTCATCCACCAGAAGGCGCCCATATAGCTGTGGCCATCCAGCGTCAGATATTTGATCCCGGCATCAGTGAACTTCATGCTCATGATATCGGTGATCCCGTTCGCCGTGCCTTCGACCACCCCGGTTTGCAGCGAGGTGAACAGCTCTGGCCAGGCAATCGGCGTGGGCGAGGCACCCAGAGTGGTGGCGAGCGTCTGCGGCAGGTCCGCAGGCACGGTCCGCATCTTCATGCCCGCCAGATCGCCCGGCGTGGCAATGCGCTTTTGCGTATTGGCATAGTTGCGCCAGCCGCCGGTATTGCCCACGGCCATCAGGCGGATCGTATTGCCGCTATCCGCCAGCGCCATCCCGCGCAGCATCCGCACGAAATCGCCCGTCAGCACCTCTTCGGCCACGCGGTCGTCGCTCATCAGATAAGGCAGGTCCAGCACCTGAATATAGGGAAACAGCCCCGCCGCCCCGCCAGAGGTGGAGATATAAATGTCGATCGACCCATCCGCGACGCCCGCAAGGCACTCATCGCCCTTGCCGCAAAGCTGCGTGCCCATGAAGATTTCCACGCCAATCGCGCCGTTGGAGGCGTTTTCGACATAGTTCTTGAACACGACCAGACCGTCGTAATCCTCATCCTGCTCATTCGAATTGGCCGTGGCGCGCAGCATGATGTCCTGCGCCATGGCCATACCCGCCGTCCCGGCCAAAAGCGCGGCCAGCACCAGCGATTTCACTGTGTTCTTCAGCATCCTTTTTCCTCCCTTATGGTCTGCGAAGTTCAATCAACAAAGCCCGCAAGACGCGGCAGCGTCAGCGAAATGGCGGGGATATAGGTGATCAAAAGGATCACCAGAAACTCCACCAACAAAAACGGCAGCACCGCGCGGGCGATGGTTTCCACCCTCAACCCCGAAACGGCAGAGGTGGCAAAAAGCACCAACCCCATCGGCGGCGTCAAAAGCCCCACGGTCAGGTTCACCACCATGACCACGGCAAAATGCACCGGGTCCACGCCAAGGCTGGCAAAAATCGGCCCAAGGATCGGGCCAAGGATGATGATCGCAGGCCCCGCATCAAGGAACATCCCGACCACGAACAGAAGCAGATTGACCAGCAACAGCAGCAGCAGCGGGTTTTCCGTGAGGCTCAGCATGAAATCGGCCAACATCTGCGGCGTATGGGCAAGGCTCGCCACCGTCTTGAAGGCCATCGCCGCGCCCACCAGCAGCATCACCACCGAAGAGGTGATCCCCGCCCGCGTCAGCACACCGGGAATATCGCGCCATGTCAGCGTTTTCAGGATAAAGATCGAAATCAGGAAGGCATAGCCCACGGCCACCGCCGCGGCCTCGGTCGGGGTGAAGACGCCCGAGAGGATACCCCCCATCAACAGAACGGGCGTCATCAGCGGCCAGAAGGCCGCGCCTGCCGCCCGCCCCGCCTCGGCCCAGCTTGCCTTTTCCCGCGCCTCTGGCAGGCCATAGCGGTTGGCCATCAGCTTGATCGTGATCATCAGCGCGACCCCGATCAGGATGCCGGGCAGGATGCCCGCAAGGAACAGCGCCGCCACGCTTTCGCCCATCACATAGGCATAGATGATCATGATCCCCGAAGGCGGAATGATCGGCCCGATGATCGCACTCGCCGCCGTGATCGCCGCGGCAAAGGGCTTGGGATATCCCTTCTTTTCCATCTGCGGAATGATGATGGACCCAAGCGCCGAGACATCCGCCACGGCCGATCCGGAAATCCCCGCGAACAGCATGGAATCGACCACGTTGACCTGCGCCAAGCCGCCCCGGAAATGGCCCACCATCGCTTGGGCAAAGCCCACGATCCGCGCGCTGATCCCGCCGCGGTTCATCAACTCGCCGGCCAGCATGAAGAAGGGGATCGCCATGAGCGGGAAGGAATTCATCCCCTCATAGACATTGCGATAGAGCAGAACGATGTCGCGTTCCTGCCCGTTCAGCCACAGCAGGATACCGGGGGCCAGCACAAGGCCAAAGACCACCGGAAAGCCCAGCATCAGAAAAACCAGAAAGACGGGAAGGAAGAAACTCAGCATCATTCCACCCCCAGCGAAATGGTTTCCGGAATGTCGCGCAGGGCATCGCCCGCGCCCAGCATCACCACCAGATTGCGCAGGAACAGTTCGACCGAAACGGTCAAAAGCAGGAAAACCCCCACCAGCATCGACGCCATCATCCAGGCCTTCGGCGCCTTCATCCAGACCGACAGGTCAAGGCTGACAGGCACCCACAGGCTATCCGTCTCGAACCGCCCGCCGATCCCCGTCACCTCTGACCAGGCGATGGTCAGGCCCACGGACAACAGCAGGATCGCGCAAAGAAGCAGCACCGCGGCAAGCACGGTCGCCACCATCCGGGGCAAAAGCCGCACGATCATGTCAATCGACACAAAGCCCCCCCGCCGCAGCGCCGTGGGGGCCATCAACCCCGTGGCCCAAAGCATCAGGAACCGCGCGGCCTCCTCGGGCCAGGGCAGGGCGCTGTTCAGCACATAGCGGAAGAACACCTGTACAAGGATGGCCAGCACCATCAGCGCCATGGCCAGCGCCCCCAGCCAGCGGCCCAGCGCCAGCGCAGCACCATTCGCCAGACCGATGGCATTGACCAGCCCGATCACTACGCCCATGGCGCTTCCCTCCCCTATTGTCGGCCCCCTCCTCCGGGGCCGAAAGTCTTTCCCCGGTCAGATGCCGGGGTTGAATGTGCCGTATTGCCCCCGGCTGAACACCAAGGGCGTGCCGTCCCGATGCGCGGCGCGCAGCACCCGGCCCACGACGATCAGGTGATCGCCGCCCTCATGGGTTGCGTGCTGTGCGCAATCAAACCGCGCCAGCGCGCCGTGAATGACCGGCACGCCTTCGGCATTGACCTCGTGGCTCAGCCCGTGGAACCCCTCCCCCCCACGGGCAAAGCGCTGCATCCATCCGGCATGGTCGCGATCCAGCACATGAATGGCATAGTGCCGCGCGCCTGCGTAATGGTGAAACCGGCTGGATGATTTCGCAGGCGACCACAGCACCAAAGGCGGGTCAAGCGACACCGCCGCGAAACTGTTGGCGGTAAAGCCCATTGGCCCTTCGCTCGTCTGCGTGGTGACCACCGTCACCCCGGTTGCAAAACAGCCCAAGGCATCGCGGAAGGCCCGCGCATTCTCCTCCGGGGTAAAAACCGTCTCCATCATGCCCACTCCATCCGCCATCACGGCACCTCATGTCCAAGAGCATGGGTATAGAGTTCGAACCATGTCTGACGATCCATCTCGACCTTCAGCGCATCAGAAATCTGCGCGATCCGGGCAAGGCTGTTGGTGCCCAGAACGGGAATGATCCGCGCCGGATGCCGCAACAGCCAGGCAATCGCCACCGCCGACCAATCCGCGCCCTGCGCCGCCCCAATCCGGTGCAGCGCGTCACGCAGGGGCGTCTCCGCCCCCGAAAGCAGCGCCCCCCCGGCCAAGGGGCTCCATGCCATCGGCGCGATCCCACGTTCCTGATGGAACGCAATATCGCCATTGGTGAACGGCGCATGGCAGGCCAGCGAAATCTCGATCTGGTTCGTCGCCAGCCGGGTTTTCATCGCCGATTGCAGCAAGGTGAAATCCCAAGGGCGGAAGTTCGACACCCCCACCGCCCGCACCTTGCCACTGGCGACCAGCGCATCAAGGCAGGCCCCTGTCTCGCAGGCATCCATCAACGGATCAGGGCGGTGGATCAGCAGCAGATCGATCCGATCCGTCGCCATCTCGCGCAAACTCGTCTCGACACTCGCCGTGATATGCGCAGCCGAAGTGTCGTAATGCTTCACCCGCGCCGCCGCATGGCGCCCCACCGGGGCCACGATATCGCATTTGGTGACCAACTCCACCTTATCGCGCAATCCCGGCGCCGCCCGAAAGGCTGCGCCCAACAGCGCCTCGGCGGTATAGCCGCCATAGATATCGGCCTGATCCAGCGTCGTGATGCCTTGCGCAAGACACGCCTCCACCTTGGCCTGCACATGGGCCGCCGAGGTATCGGCATCATCCCCCAACCGCCACATCCCATAGACAAGGCGCGAAAGGGCAAGGCCGGGGGCAATCTCGATCTTCTGCATCAACGGCGGACTCCGGTTCCAAGGGGGGTGGCGGGCGTCTCGGCAGGCACCCGGCCATATTCATGCGGCAACGAACAGGTTTTCAACGCGGGCAAGACCTTCGTGCCGAAATGCCGCGCTTCCTCCAGATGCGGATAGCCCGAGAAGATGAAGGCCCGGATGCCCATCTTCCGATAGGCCTCAATCTCGGTCATCACCTGATCGACCGACCCCACCAGCGCCGCGCCACAGCCCGACCGCGCCCGCCCGATCCCCGTCCACAGATGCGGCTCGATATAGCCGAACTGATCCGCCAGTTCCCGCGCGCGGGCCTGATGCGCCACGCCAAGGCTGATGGAATCATGCGCCCGGTCGCGGATCACCCGCCCATATTCATCATCCAGCTTGCTTACCAGATGTTCGGCATAGTCCCGCGCCTCGGCCTCGGTATCGCGCACGATCATGTGGACCCGCAGCCCGTAATCCAGCGTCCGCCCATGCGCCGCCGCGCGGGCATGAACCGCCTGCATCCTCTGGGCCAGAACCTCCTTCGGCTCGGGCCACATCAGATAGACATCGCACTGCGCCCCGCACAATTCCAAGGCATCGGGCGAATAGCCCCCGAAATAGAGCAGCGGCCCGCCGTTCTGCTGATAAGGCCGCGCCGGATCGGCCGAGAGTTTGGAGATCTGATAGACCTCCCCCTCATATTCAATATGGTCCCGCGTCCAGGCTTGGCGCAGAATCTCCACCACCTCATGGCTGCGCCTATAGCGAAAGGCGCTGTCCGCCACTTCGCCCGGAAAATCCGATGAAATCACATTCAGCGTCAGCCGCCCCTTCAGCATATGGTCCAGCGTCGCCACCGTGCGGGCCAGCATCACGGGCTGCATCTCGCCACAGCGGATCGCGGCCAGAAAATTGATCCTGTCGGTAATCGGCGCACAACCCGCCACGAAAGACAGCGTATCTTGCCCCACCTGATAGGAGGAAGGGCACAGGATATTGCGAAAGCCATAGCCTTCCGCCGCTTTCACAATGCTGGAACAATGCTCCCAGCTTGACCGCAGCCGCCCCTCCGGCACGCCCAGAAATTCATAATCGTCCGAGCACAGCGCCGCGAACCAGCTTACCTCACAGGCCTCCAGATCGGCCGAGGTGACAGGCACCACCGTCATATGTCCCTCCCCAAATCCCTTTGCGTGGGATTCATCTTTTCCCTTGCGTAGCACCGGACAAAATGTAAATCAATCCTATATCAATTCCGGTCCCGCAGATGTTGAAGACCAAGCCAAACCCCGGCGCCTTGCCGCTTTACCAGCAGATCAGCGAGCTTCTGATCCGCGACATCGCCGCTGGCCGCCTGCCCGATGGCACACGCCTGCCCCCCGAACGCGAGATGGCGGCAGAGCTTGGCATCGCCGTCGGCACGCTGCGTCAGGCGCTCAAGGCGCTGGCCGAAAAGGGGCTTGTCGAAAGCATCCAAGGCTCGGGCAATTACATCCGCGCCCGGCCCGATGCGGCCTCGGTCTATGCGCTTTTGCGCATCGAACTCCTCACCGGCGGGGGCCTGCCCACGGCGCGCGTCCTTTCGGTGGACCGGCTCCCCAAAGACCCAAGCCTCCCCCCCTTCGGTTCCAGCGCCGAAGGCCACCGCATCCGCCGCCTCCGCTATCTCTCCGGCATTGTCGCGGCGGTCGAGGAAATCTGGCTCGACGGGGATGAGGCCGCGACCATCACCCCGCAAGACCTCTCGGACTCGCTTTATCTTTACTACCGCGAAACCTTGGGCCTGCGCATTGGCCGGGCCGAAGATCGCGTGGGCCAAGCCCCCCTGCCCGCATGGTCCCCCCCCGATTTCCCCCATGCGCCGGGCACGCCGCTGCCCCGCATCACCCGCATCACCTGGGCGCAGGATGGCCATTCGGTCGAAGCGTCCTTCACCTGGTATGACCCCGAAAAAGTGGCCTATGTGGCCCGGCTGAAGTGAGACGGATATGGAGCTGAACTACGGCATCATCGGTTGCGGCATGATGGGGCAGGAACATCTGCGCAACATCGCCCTTCTGCACGGCGCAAGCGTCGCCGCCATCTTCGAACCCGATCCCGCCATGCGGGCCGAGGCCGCACGCCTCGCCCCCGGCGCGGTCATGGCCGAAAGCCTGGCCGAGGTCGTCCGCAACCCGCAGGTCACCTGCCTCCTCATCGCCAGCCCCAATTTCCTGCATCTGGCGCAACTCGAAGAAATCGCCGCGCTCCGCCCCCTGCCGATCCTCTGCGAAAAGCCCTTGTTCACCGACCCCGCCGATGCGCCCCGCCTCGCGCGGCTACGCAACCTCTATCCCGCGCCGATCTGGGTCGCGATGGAATATCGCTACATGCCCCCCGTCGCCCATCTGATCCGCGAAGCCCAAGCCGCAACGGGCGGCATCAAGATGCTGACGATCCGCGAACACCGCTTTCCCTTTCTGGAAAAGGTGGGCGACTGGAACCGCTTCAACCGCAATTCCGGCGGCACGCTGGTCGAAAAATGCTGCCATTTCTTTGATCTCATGCGCCTGATTGGCGGCTGCAACCCGGTGCGCGTCATGGCCTCGGGCGGGCAGGCGGTGAACCATCTGGACGAAAGCTATGGCGGCGAACGTCCCGATATCTGGGATCATGCCTATGTGATCGTCGATTTCGAAAGCGGCCTGCGCGCCATGCTGGAACTGTGCATGTTCGCCGAAGGCGCGCGCTATCAGGAGGAAATCGCGGCGGTCGGCCCAAAGGGCAAGATCGAATGCCTCGTCCCCGGCCCCGGCCGCTTCTGGCCCGCCCACCTTGGCGCCCCCCCGGTGCCAAAGGTGATCGTCAGCCCGCGTGACCCCAAAGGCCCGATCGAGCTTGACGTGCCGGTCGATCCCGCCCTCCTCGCGGCGGGCGATCATAACGGCAGCACCTTCTATCAACATCAGGGCTTCGCCCGCGCCGCCCTCGGCCAACAAGCCCCCGAAGTGGGCCTGACCGATGGCTGGTGGGCCGTGGCGATGGGCATGGCCGCGCAAGAAAGCGCCGCCACAGGCCAAGCCGTCGATCTCACCCGCGCCACTTACGCCCCGCGCTGACAGGCAAGCCCCCCAGCCTCAGCCTCCTTCATCTTGGCAAAAATACTCTCGGGAGGGGTCCGGGGAGGGCAGAAAGCCCTCCCCGGGTTGTATCCAAGACAGATCGGGGTCGGGCAGACAGCCCTCCCCGGGGTTTGCCAAAGAGTGAAGGAGTCAGACCGCCCGCGCCGCGCCTTGGAACTCCAGCACCATCTCCCGATGCGGAATCCCCGCGTCGTCAAAAACCGGCCCCACGGCCACGAAACCCAGCCTTTCATAAAAGCCCAGCGCATGGGTCTGCGCGCCCAATTTCGCGCGCCTAACACCCGGCCGTTTGCGCAATTCCGCTACCGCCGCCCGCATCAAGGCTGCCCCCAGCCCCGTGCCCCGCGCCTGGGCCAGCACGCAGACGCGGCCAATCTTCCCCGTCTCGCCCAAGATCAGCAGCCGCGCCGATCCGACAGGCCGCCCCTCAACGCGCGCGAGCAGATGGATCGCCTCCCCGTCCTTGTCGTCAATCTCATCGGCCTCGCTCACGCCCTGTTCTTCGATGAACACGCGGCGGCGCAGGGCGCGGCAGGTGGCGATATCTTCCGTCACGCCAATCTCGATCATGCGAAATAGTCCCGCAAAATCCGGCCATAGATCGCCTTCAGCTGGTGAATCTGCGCCACCTCCACCCGTTCATCCACCTGATGCATGGTCCGCCCCACAAGGCCGAATTCCACTACCGGGCAATGGTCCTTCACAAACCGCGCATCCGACGTGCCGCCCGTGGTCGAAAGCGCAGGCCGCCGCCCCGTTTCCGCCTCCACCGCCCGCGCCACAAGGTCCGACAATTCCCCCGGCGGGGTCAGGAAACTTTCGCCCGAAACCTTGATCACACAGCCGATATGCACCCCCGTCTCGCGCTCCACCGCCTGCGCATGGGCCTTGAGCCACTCCGTCAGGCTCGCCCCGCTGTGCAAGTCGTTGAAGCGGATGTTCACCGTGGCCGTGCCCTTGGCCGGGATCACGTTATTCGCCGGGTTCCCGCAATCAATCGTGGTGATGGCAAGGGTAGAGGGGTCAAAATGATCCGTGCCTTCGTCCAGCGGCTTCTCCTCCAACCGCGCAAGCAGGCGAACCAGCGCGCTCATCGGGTTCTTCGCCCGGTCGGGATAGGCCGAATGCCCCTGCACCCCCGTGGCCGTGAACCAACAGGTCATCGACCCCCGCCGCCCGATCTTCATCATCTCGCCCATCTCATTCGGGCAGGTGGGCTCCCCCACAAGGCAATGCGTCATCCGCTCGCCCCGCGCGGCCATCCAGTCAAGCAGTGCCACCGTGCCATCACTCGCCTCGCCCTCCTCATCCCCGGTGATGGTCAGGATCACCGCCCCGTCAGGCGGCGTTTCCCGCACGAAATCCACCGCCGCCGCGGCAAAGGCCGCGACGCCCGATTTCATATCGGTCGCCCCGCGCCCATACATCCAGCCCTCCACCACCGCCGCGCCAAAGGGGTCTTGCGTCCAGGCGGCCTGATCCCCCACCGGCACCACATCGGTATGTCCGTTAAAGCCGAAACTCCGGTTCGCCCCCCGCGCGCCCCAGCGGGCAAAGAGGTTCGCCACCCCACCCCGGTCCACACGGTGGCATTCAAACCCCGCCTCGGCCAAAAGCCGCTCCAACAGCACCAAGGCCCCGCCTTCCACCGGCGTGACCGAAGGGCAGCGGATCAGATCAGCCGTCAAGGCAACGGGGTCAACCGGGGTATGCGCGGGGGCGGTCATGGCAGGCTCCTCTTTTGGGCCTAAGGCATAGCCCGCCGCCGCAAACCCCGCAATGCCGCGCGCCCTGTGCGTGCCGTGCATCCGCGCCACAGCCGCCGCGCCATTGGAAATACAGCAAAAAGAAGGATGACTTGCGCCGAAAGTATGGTAATCCTCACTTAAGATATAAGTCCTGAGGCAGGACAGAGCAGGGTCAACGAACCCGACAAAAAAGGATAAACGGCGCTTTCCCGCGCCGCGATGCCCTTTGTCCTGCCCCAAACATGGGGCACCGAGCATGGCGACAGGCGCCGAACTGAACTACAACATCAACGCCTCGGCGTTGAATATGGCCAACCAGATCTTTGGCAGCGGCGTCTCCGTTGTCAGCGCAAGCTATTCCGGCCCCTCGCTCTCCTCGGCCACCTTCTCAAACGGGCAACTGACCGGCGGGGCCACCGGCAGCACCTATGGCGTCATCCTCTCCACCGGCGATGTGCGCAACTTTACCCAATCCAACGGGGATCCAAACCGAAGCGCCGGCACCTCCACCGATACCAGCGGCAGCACGAACAACAGCAGCCAATTCAACACCCTCGCGGGCACGAACACCTTTGATGCCGTCTGGCTGGATGTGAATTTCATCCCCACCGGCAATGTGATGACGATGCGCTTCGTCTTCTCCTCCGAAGAATATCCCGAATACGTCAATTCAAGCTTCAACGACGTGATGGGCGTGTGGATCAACGGGCAGAACGTGCCCATCACCGTGGGCAATGGCTCGGCCTCGATCAACAACATCAACCCGCTGACCCAGCCCAACCTCTTTGTCGACAATACCCAAGATGCCTTCAACACCGAGATGGACGGCTTCACCGTCACCCTCTCGCTGACCATCCCATCCCGGCGTGCAGAACACGATCCGTATCGGCATCGCCGATGCGGGCGATGCGCAATACGACTCGAACCTCATCATCCTTGGCGACAGCGTCCAGACCGTCCTCGTCCCCCGCGACGATCTGGTGCAGATGTATGCAACCGGCGAAGCCACGCTCAATGTGCTGGGCAATGATCGCTTCACCGGCAGCGGCACACTGACCATCACCCAGATCAACGGGGTGAATGTCACCGCAGGGCAGACGATCACCCTGCCCTCGGGCCAACAGATCCGGCTCAATGCCGATGGCACCATCACCATCATCGGCGATGGTGATCTGGGCAACAGCGTCTTTACCTATACCGTCTCGGGCGGGGGCCAAACCGCCACGGGCCTCGTCAAGGTCGATGCCATTCCCTGTTTCGTCGCAGGCACGCTGATCCTGACACCCGAGGGGGAGCGCGCGGTGGAATCGCTCCGCCCCGGCGATCTGGTGCTGACGCGCGACGATGGCAACCGCTACGCTGGATCGGCACCCGTAGGGTCGAGGCATCGGGCCTCCTTGCCCCGATCGATATCTGCCCCGGCACCTTCGGCAGCCATGGCAGGCTGCTCGTCTCCCCCCAGCACCGCATCCTGATCCGCGACAGCCTTGCCGAACTCCTCTTTGGCGAGGCCGAAGTGCTGGTCGCCGCCAAGGACCTCGTCAACGGCACCTCTGTCCGCCGGCGCGAAGGCGGCACGGTCGATTACATCCACATTCTCTTTGACCGTCATCAACTTGTCACCGCATCGGGGCTGGCCACGGAAAGCTTCCTCCCCGGCTCCCAGACCAGCCGCATGTTCTCGCCCGAAACCCTTGCCGAAATCGGTGCCGCCCTTCCGGGCGTGGACCCGGCCACGGGCGAAGGCTATGGCCCTGCGGCACGCCGCCTGCTCAAGGCATACGAGGCCCAGATGCTGCGCAAACCCGGCGCAAAGGCGGCCTGACCATGCCGGATTGGCTCGCCCTCTCCGACCTGCCGCCAGTGTCAGGCACGCCAGAGCGGCTCCACCGCGGTCTCTTTGTCTGTGAAGTCGCCCTGCCGCTGGCCCCCCATACCCTGCTTCTGGATTGGCAGCCCCCCGGCATCTCGGCACGCACCCTCTCGCTCTTTCTCGATGAACGGATGGGGCTGGTCCTGCTCCACCGACAGGGCGATCAGGTCACGCGCAAACATCTCCCCGGCCCCCTGTCCACCGATCAGGGCACGGCGCGCATTCTTTACGGCTGGAACGCGCTCGCCGACCGCTGGTTCCTCTCGTTCTCCCGGCTTGGCACCGGGCTGGAGGCACGGGCCGATGGCCGCCGTCCGATTGTGCCCGACATGGCCGATCTGGGCGAAATCTGCCGCAGTGACGGGGTGGGCCTGCGCCATCCGGCGCTTTTGTGGTTTGGCGTAACGCAGGGCAACGAACCCCCCGAACAGGCCCCATGGATCGGCCTGCAAACCCCGATCGAAACCGCGCGCGGCCCTGTTGCTGCCGGAAACCTGCGCCCCGGCGACATGGTGCTGACCGCCGACAATGGCCTGCAACCCATCTTGCGCGTCAACCGCCTGCGCCTGCCCAGCCGGGGCAGTTTCGCCCCGATCATCCTGCGCGCGCCCTTTCTCCGGCAAGGCAGCGATATCCTCGCCGCCGCGGGCCAATTGCTTGTCCTGCACGGGCCAGAGGTCGAATATATGTTCGGCGCCGAGGAAGTGCTGATCCCGGCCGAAGCGCTGGCCGATGGCCGCATTGCCCGGCGCGACACGCTGCGCGCCGCGACCGATGGTGTCGCCATCGATCTTGGCCTGCCCGAACTCCTCTTGGCCGACGGGCTGAAACTGCTCAGCCACGGCTTGCCCAATCTTCCCCCGCGTCAAATCCTCCACCCGTGGGAGGCGCAGCAACTCGTCAGCCTGATGGGCCGCCGCAGCCGCCACGGTGCAAGCCTGACCCGCGCCATGACCTGACCCGCGGGCGGTATCGGTTCAGTCGAAGAACGGCGTCATCTGCGCCACAATCACCGAATTCTCGTCCAGCGCCCGCTGCATGAGATCCCGGTCCTCCTCTGCGATGTCATCGCCATTGGCCTGCCGCTCTTCCAGCGTGCCAAGGCCCTGCACCTCCAGCACCGCCAGATCGGCCTCTTTCAGAATGGCCACCGTCTCGCGCACGGCCTCGGCCTCATCGACCCCGCTCGCATAGCACAAAAGCGCCCCGCCGGTCGCCTTGTCCGGCAGTCCGTCGCCCGCCTTGCGCCCCACTTCCACAATCAGGGAATAGACCTGCTGGGGCCGTTTGATCTTGTCACTCATCGCATCCTCCGCCACGCACGCCCCCTATCACCCCAAAGCGCCCGATAGAAGTCTGTTAAGCCTCCTGCCCTAAGATCGCTGCCTGTCATGCCGTTAAGGTTCCGAACAAGCAGAAACAGGCCATGCCCGAAACACTTCAAATCAACAACGCCGCCACGGCCATGGAAATGGCCGAAGCCATTTTCGGCTCTGGCATCACGGTCACGGGGGCCACCTTCACGGGGGCAACCACCGCCTCTGGCATCTATACGGGGGGCGACACCACCTCTCCCGGCGTGCTGCCCTCGGATTCGGGCGTGATCCTCTCCACCGGCAATGTGAACAACTTCACAGCCGCTGGGAATGACCCGAATCTTGCAAGCAATACAACGACCCAGCACGGCACCGACGGGCTTGCTGAACTCACGGCGATGGCGGGCAGCCAGACCTTTGATGCCGCCGTCCTGACCGCCACCTTCATTCCCACCGGCAATGTGCTGACGATGCAGATCGTCTTTTCGTCCGAAGAATATCTCGAATATGTCAATTCCGGGCGATATCTCGATCAACAACATCAACAACCTGTCGAACGAAAACCTCTATGTCGACAACCCAACCGATGCCCCAGCCGGCACCGCCTTTAACACCGAAATGGATGGCTTTACCGTCACGCTCACGCTCAAGGCCGAAGTGATCGCGGGCGTGCCAAACACGATTGTTTTCGCCATCGCCGATGCGGGCGATGCGGCCTACGATTCCAACCTCATCATCGCGGGCGACTCCGTTCAGGTGGGGCTTGTGGCCGAAGACGATGTTCTCACCCTCCGCAGCGGCACGGCCCAGACCCTCTCGCTCACGGATAACGACTTCTCCTCCACCAACGCGGTCCTCACCGTTACCCAGATCAACGGCATCCCCGTCCAACCCGGCGATACGGTCACCCTCCCGTCGGGAGAGGTCATTACCCTCCAACCCGATGGCAGCCTGCTTGTCACCACCGTCGGCACCCCGCCCAATCAAACGATCTTCAGCTATGAAGTCACGGATACGATGGGCAATACCGACGTGGCCTTTGTCACGCTCAACACCATCGCCTGCTTCACCCTCGGCACCCGGATCGACACCGTGGATGGCCCCCGCCCGGTCGAGGCGCTGGTGCCCGGCGACCTCGTCCTCACCCGCGACCACGGCCCCCAACCGCTG
>JALOTC010000078.1 GCA_025458085.1 Cypionkella sp.
ACATCATCGCCAAAGCTAGTAGGCCGATATGCAAACAGTTAAACGCCGTAGCGCCCAAACCGCCCACATATCCCTTCATTCCCAATACTGTCAAAGAGCATCCAGAGAACAAAACTTTCAAGGACGCTAACTTCTTAGCGTATCCCTGATCGCCGTATCTTCAGATTTTCCAGACTTTTTCGACCGTTTCCGTTCGCTTCCGCCTGTCACCGTTGCTGTTTCGCTTCGGTGAGGCGGTATTTACGGAGGGGAGCCGGGAGCCGCAAGAGGAAAAAACCACGACCGACGCATTTTTTTCACAAAAGCAGAAAGTGGCACAAAATCTTGGGTTTGGCGCAAGAAGGGGCACTAGGATGATTGGGTTTGGGTAATTTTGTTGCGCACATGTGATGCCTTTGCGCCGGGCTTTGGGGGGCGGATTTGGGGGGTTTGGGCATGTCACCCCCTGTACACCCCCTGTACACCCCCCGTGCTGACAAGGGGCGGATCGCGCCTTTCCCTTTGTTTCTTGGGCGCGGCAGAGATTCCCGCCCGAAAGGAGTGTGAGTCGGGACACAGAACAGAGATTCGGAGGCGAGAGGGCGACTCAGGCCGGTTGGCCGCGCCGGACGCGCAGGCGGAGCGCGAGCAGCGCGAGAACGGCGCCGGCATAGAGGAGTGGCTCCAGCGGCCAGCCTTTCACCAGCACGACATAATGCGCCACTCCGGCCAGTGCGGCGAGATAGGCGAGGCGGTGCAGCCTGCGCCAAGAGGCGGCCCCCATCCGACGGATCGCCGCATCGGTGGAGGTGAGGGCCAGCGGGATGAGCGCGACCAGCCCCACCATGCCGAGGATGATATAGGGGCGGCGATACAGGTCGCGCAGGATTTCATCCCAGCGCAGGCCCATGTCGAGGATCATCCAGGCGAGGAAGTGCATCACTATATAGAAGGCCGCCATCACCCCAAGCGCACGGCGAAAGCGCAGGAGGTTAAGGCCCGCGCGGCGCAGGGGCGAAATCGCCAAGGAGGCGATGAGGAATTGCAGGCCCCAGAGGCCAAGCTTGAGTTCAATCGCCTTGACCGGATCGGCCCCCAAGCGGTTGGTCGCTGCCGCCCAGAGAAGCCAGACCAAGGGCAGAAGGCTGACCCCCCAGACCACGCCCGTGGGCAGACGCCGGGCAAGAGCGTTGACACGGTCCATCAATAATCCCGCGTCAGGTCCTGCCCCGCATAGAGCGCGGCCACATGTTCGCCGTAGCCGTTGAACATTTGCGTATCGATCCGGCCCGCGAAAATACCGGCACCGACACGGCGTTCGCTGGCTTGGCTCCACCTTGGGTGATCCACGTTTGGATTCACATTGGAATAGAAACCGTATTCGCGGGCGTTCTGCATATTCCAGCTTGTGGCGGGTTGTTCCGCCGTCAGGCTGATGCGGACAATCGACTTGATCGATTTGAAGCCATATTTCCACGGCACGACCAGACGGATCGGCGCGCCGTTCTGCTTTGGCATCTCTTCACCGTAAAGCCCGGTGGCGAGTATGGTCAGGGGATGCATCGCCTCGTCCAGCCGCAGACCTTCGCGGTAGGGCCAATCGAGGATATTGCTGCGCTGGCCCGGCATTTCGCTGGGCCGGACCAAGGTTTCAAAGGCCACATAGCGGGCGGAGGGCTGCACGCCCACGCGGTTGAGGAGATGGGCGAGTTCGAACCCCTGCCACGGGATCACCATGCTCCACGCCTCTACACAGCGGAAACGGTAGATGCGTTCTTCGATGGGTGCGCCGTTCAAAAGGTCGGCCAGATCATAGGTGCCGGGGCGATCTACCAGACCGTCGATCACCACGGACCATGGGTCGGTGGTGAGTTGGCCTGCGTTGCGGGCGGGGTCGCCCTTATCCAGCCCGAATTCATAGAAGTTGTTGTAGGTGGTGATCTGTTCGAAGGTGTTCGGCTCTTCGTCCGTGGACCACGGGCTGCGGGTGGCGGCGCGCGCGGGCGTACCCAATGCCGGGGCGGCGATCAGGGCCGCGCCACCGGCCAGAAGGGAACGGCGGTTCATCCAGACGGATTTGGGGGTGACGTCGGACCATTTCAGATCGGCCTTGAAGGGCATCGGCTTTCTCCTGTGCGGACTGTGCAGAGAAGATTGCGCCAAGCGACGCAAAAGGCAAAGCGCAGCCTGTCACATTCTTGGCACGCGCCTGAAACGGGGAGAGGAAAGGGGGGTGTTACACTCACACCTGTTCACCCTTGGTCACAGGTTTCTGAATTGAACCGGAAGAAGAGCGTGGCTTAGACGTTCAACCCCCGCGGGCAAGGGCGGCTCACGCGTTCGTTGGCCTGATCCGAGCCGAGACGGCACCCATATAACGCATGCCAATTCTGGCAGAGATCGCATGGGAGAGACACCAATGATCCGCAGAACCTTTCTTGCTTTGACCACCGCCATGGCGCTTTCGGCCCCGGCATTTGCTGACAACCACGCCAAGGACATCGTGGATACCGCCGTGGGTGCGGGTTCGTTCACCACGCTGGTGGCTGCTGTTCAGGCCGCCGGTCTGGTCGAGACGCTGAAGGGCGAAGGTCCGTTCACGGTGTTCGCCCCGACCGATGCCGCCTTTGCCGCGCTGCCCGCCGGCACGGTGGAAGAGCTGCTGAAGCCCGAGAACAAGGATCAGCTGACCGCAATCCTGACCTATCACGTCGTGCCGGGTAAGGTCATGTCGACCGACCTGTCGGAAGGGCTGAAGGCCGCGACGGTGAACGGGAAGGAAGTGACGATCACGTTGGAAGGCGGCGCGAAGGTCGATGGCGCGGTGATTTCCACCGCCGATATCGAGGCGACCAATGGCGTGATCCATGTGATCGATGCCGTGATCCTGCCGCCCGAGGGCTGATCCTTCGTGGTACAGTAAAGGAAAGGGGCGGGATTTCCCGCCCCTTTTGCTTTGGCCGCGCGTGAAAGGGGCCGCCCTATTCGGCGGCTTCCAGCGGTTTGATCGGGCGGGGGCCAGAGATCGCCTCCAGCCGTTCCTTGAGGTGGCGCTGTTCGGCATCAAGCAGCGCGATGCGTTCGGCCAGCACTTCGGGCGCGGGGGCATCGGGTTCTGCCTCTTTCGGGCCGATGAAGCGGGCGAAGAAGCGCGAGAGGAGGCGCGAGAGATCATCCATGATGAGGTAGAAGGACGGCACCACCACCAAGGACAGCACGGTAGAGACGATGATACCGCCGATGACCGCCGTGGCCATGGGCGCGCGGAAGGAGCCGCCTTCGCCCACGCCCAGCGCGGAGGGCAGCATCCCCGCCGACATGGCGATGGAGGTCATCACGATGGGGCGGGCGCGTTTGTGGCCTGCCTCCATCACCGCACTGAAGCGGTCCATGCCACGGACCCGCATTTCGATGGCGAAATCGATCAAGAGGATCGCGTTCTTGGTGACGATGCCCATCAGCATCAGCAGGCCGATGAGGACGGGCATGGAGACGGCGCTGTTGGTGAGGATCAGCGCCGCCGCCACGCCGCCGATGGCGAGGGGCAGAGAGAAGAGGATGGTGAAGGGCTGGATCACCGATTTGAACAGAAGGATCAGCACCGTCAGCACCAGCATCAGGCCCATGATCATCGCGTTCTGGAACGAGGCGAGCAGTTCGGTCTGCACCTCGGCATCGCCTGACTCGCGCACCTGCACCGAAGGGGGCAGTTCGGTGGCGGCGACGATTTCCTTGAAGCGGTTGGTGGCCGTGCCGAGCGCCACGCCAACGGGCAGGTTTGCGCCCACCGTGGCGAGACGTTCGCGGTTGAGCCGTTTCACCGTGGAGGGGCCTTCGGCGATGTTCACATCGGCCACGGCGGAAAGGGGCACGACCGCGCCGGTGGGGGTGGTGAGTTTCAGCGCGGCGATGCGGCCGATATCTTCGCGCGCGCCATCGTTCAGGCGGACGCGCACGGGGATGAGCCGGTTGTCGATGGAGAGTTTGGCAAGGCCTGCGTCCACCTCGCCAATCGTGGCGATGCGCACGACCTCGGCGATCTGGGCGGTGGAGATGCCAAGGCGGGCGGCTTCCTCCATCCGGGGCGTGATCTGGATTTCAGGCCGGGGCAGCGCGCCTTCGGAGGCGACATTGGCAAGCAGGGGTTCGTTGGCCAGTGCGGCCTCCAACCTTGCGACGGCGAGGTTGAGGTCGGCTTCGTTATCCGACAGGACGGAGAAGGAGATGTCGCGCGCGCCCCGATCGTTCAGTTTGAAGACGCGGGCATCGGGGATGGCCGTAAAGAGCGCGAAGATTTCCGCCTCGATTTCGTCTTGCGGGCGGGTGCGGCCTGTGTTTTCCACCTCTGGCACCACGGCGCCAAGCAGGGGGATGCTGCGCCCGATGTCTGCGACGCGGCGGAGCATGGAGTGATCCAGCCGGTCCAGAAGCACGGTAAAGGAGGCGCGGCGGATGTCGCGGTCGCCGGTGGGAGAGGAGCCGCCGAGGACGAAGACATTCTGCACGCCTTCGATGCCGCGGATTTTTTCCAGCATCAGGAGCGTGGTGCGGTCGGTTTCCTCCAACGTCGCGCCGGGGGGGAGTTCGACGGAAATCGGGATGCGGCTGACATCTTCGGGTGGCAGGAAGGAGCCGGGGATGCGGATCATGAAAAAGACCGAGACGGCGAGAACGCCGATGGCCGCCAGAAGCGTGAAGTAGCGCCATTTCAGCGTGGGGGCGATCATCCGCAGATAGCCGCGCATGATGGGGCCATCTTCGCTATGTTCTTCCTCGGCATCCTTGGTGCGCATCAGATAAGCCGCCATCATCGGCGTGATGAGGCGCGCGACGAGGAGCGAGAACAGGACGGCAATGGCGACAGTCATGCCGAATTGCCGGAAATACTGGCCCGGAATACCGGGCATGAAAGATACCGGCACAAAGACCGCGACGATGGTGAAAGTGGTGGCGATGACGGCAAGGCCGATTTCATCGGCGGCATCAATCGCCGCGCGGAAGGGGGTTTTGCCCATGCGGATGTGCCGGGCGATGTTTTCCACCTCGACAATCGCGTCATCGACAAGGATGCCGGTGGCCAGTGTGAGCGCGAGGAAGGACACAAGGTTGAGCGAGAAGCCCAAGAGGTCCATCACGAAGAAGGTGGGGACCGCAGAAAGCGGCAGGGCCACGGCGGCGATAAAGGTCGCGCGCCAGTTTTTCAGGAAGGCCAGAACCACCAGAACGGCGAGGATCGCGCCTTCGATCAGGGTATGGATCGCGGCTTCGTAATTGCCGTAGGTGTAGAACACCGTTTCATCGACAAGGTCGATCTGCACCTCGGGATGCTGGGCGCGGATGGTGGCAAGCTGGCCTTCCACCGTTTCGGCGACCGAAACCTCGGACGCGCCTTTGGCGCGGAATACGGCAAAGCTGACAACCTGTTCGCCATTCAGACGCGAAAAGCTGCGCAGTTCGGCATAGGTATCGACAACCTCACCAAGGTCGGTCAGGCGAACTTGACGGCCCGAAGGCAGGGCGATGGTGGTATTGGCCAAAGCCTCTACCGTAGCGGCATTGCCCAGCGTGCGGATCGCCTGTTCGCCCGAGCCCAGTTCCGTGCGGCCAGAGCCGAGGTTGATGTTGGTGGCGCGCAACTGCTGGTTCACCATGGCTGCGGTGACGCCTTGGCTGTCAAGCTTGACCGGATCGAGCAGCACGCGAATCTCACGGTCGGCCCCGCCGAAGCGGCTGATCCGGCCCACGCCGGGTTGGCCCTGCAATTGGCGGGTGACCACATCTTCGACGAACCAAGACAGTTCTTCGAGCGTCATGTTGGGCGCGCTGACCGCGAAGGTCATAATGGCCTGACCTTCGACATCAATGCGGTTGACGATGGGGGCCTCGATCGAGCCGGGGAGATCGCCCCGGATCTGGTCGATCGCATCCTTTGTATCCTGCACCGCCTTGTCGGTTGTCACATCCATGCGGAATTCGACGACGGTGGTAGAAATGCCATCAACGACCGAGGAGGAGACATTCTTGACCCCCGCGATGCCTGCCACGGCATCTTCGATTTCCTTGGTGATCTGGTTTTCCATCTCGGCCGGGGCGGCGCCGGGTTGGGCCACGACGACCGAGACAAGCGGCACGTCGATATTGGGGAAGCGGGTAATGGGCAGCGTGTTGAAGCTTTGCCAGCCCAAAACCATGAGCATGACAAAGGCAAGGATCGGGGCAACGGGGTTGCGGATGGACCAAGCGGAAAAGTTCATCGCGGCCCCCGTCAGTTCATGGCCGGGACCGGATTGATCCGGTCGCCGTTGCGGACAAAGGCCCCCGCCTTCATCACCACCTGATCGCCTGCGGCCAGACCTTCGCGGATTTCGATCCATGCGCCATCGCGGATGCCGGTGACGACAGGCACGCGTTCCACCAGACCGTCGCGCACGCGCATGACCGTGGCACCTTCGGCGGCAGAGCCAACCGCGGTGACGGGGACGGCGAGGCTGTCTCGTTCGGCCACGAGGATTTCGGCATCCATGAACATACCCGCGCGCAAGTCAGCTCCCGGATCGAGCGCGATGCGGACGCGGCCCTGCCGGGTCACGGGGTCGATGGTCGGCTCTACAAGGCGGATCGTGCCGGGCAGCGGTGCGGCGGCGCCGACGCGCCGGAGATTGGCCTTTTGGCCCGGGGCGAGGCGCAGAAGATCTGCCTCGGCCACATCGGCCTGAAGTTCCAGCGCGCCATCGCGGATGATGGTGAACATTGGCGGGCCGCCCGCCGTGGCGATGGCCCCGACCACGGCGTTACGGGCGCTGATCTCGCCCGAGAAGGGGGCGATGACATCGGTGCGTTGCAGTTGCAGATCGACATTTGCCATCTGCGCCTCCACCAGCGCGACTTGGGCGCGTGCGGCCTCCAATGATTGGGTGGCCACATTCACGCGGGCTGTGGCGGAAATCGCATTGGCATTGGCTGAATCGGCGGCGGCCTGCGAGGCGGCACCCTGTTCGCGCAGGCGCGCGGTGCGTTCGGCCACGCGCTGCGCCTCATCCGCAGACGAGCGCGCCTCGAGCAGTTGCGCTTCGGCCTGCGCGATGGTGGCGCGGGCGGCGGCGAGCGAGGCGGTGAACTGGCTGCGTTGCAGATCAAGCGAGGAGCGCGAGAGGGTGGCGAGTTTCTGCCCCTGTTCCACGCGGTCGCCCACATCGGCGAGGAGCGTTTCAATCGGCTGGCCTTCGATCAGAGGGGCGACCTGCACGCGTTCCACGGGCGCGACCAGACCGCTGGCCAGAACCCGGTCAGACAGGCGGCGGGTTTCGGCTGTGGTCACGGTGATCGCGGGGCGGTTCGCCGTGATCGCGGTGGTGGCCTCGGCCGTGGTGGTGGCGGGCGGTTCGGTCTGGGAAAGGGCGGGCAGCGCCGGGGTCAGCAGGGCAAGCAGGGCAGAGAACAGGAAAACGGGGCGCATCGGATCAGCCTCTCGCGGCAACGGGTGTGATGTCATCTAGGGTGCGGTTGATGGTTTGCAGGACCAGCGCCTCCAGCTTTTCGCCTTCGGGCGCGTCGGATCGGTGCATGGCGCAGGATTTGACCAGCATCACGATCAGGCGGGCATGGCTGGACCAGAGGCGCTGCGCCTCCTCCCACGGGCGGCGGGTGGCGCGGGCGAAAACGGCGGTCATATGGCCGACGATCACCTCTTCCATCCGTTGCGCGGCGGCCCCGATTTCGGGCTTGCGCAAGGCGGCGGCGGTGATTTCGGCCCATAGCTGGCCGTCAGAGGCGCATTTCACCTCGGCCACGCGCTGGGCGATGGTGGCGCGCAGTGCGGTCAGCGGGTCCTCTTGTTCAAGGATGCCCGCAAAATCGCGCTCAAGGTCTTTGAGGTCTTGGGCGATCAGCGCCTCGACGATGCCGGATTTGGAGGGAAAGTAGCGGTAGAAATTGCCCACGCTCATCCCCGCCTTGCGGGCGAGATCTTGCATGGAAGCGCCGTCAAAGCCCTTTTCGGCAAAGGCTTGGCGCGCACTGTCGAGGATTTCCGCGGCCCGTTGATCCGCGGGGGGGAGGGGATTCACTTGGGTCATGGGCCAGAGGAGAGAATGAACGTTCATTCACCAGTTAGACGACCCATCGGCGCGGTCAAGATGCGCTGCGCAAGAAACATGAAAAAAGGCCCCGCTTGGGGGCCTGCTCTTGGGCATCTGCGGTGGTGCGATCAGATCACTGCCGCGATGAGGCCAACCCAGCTGAGTGCCCCCAGAACGATGGCGGGCAGGAGCCACCAGCCCGGCATACCGGCAGACTGTGCCGCAGAGGATGCGGAGGCAAGACCTGCATTTGCATCAATCATGGACATGGCGCACTCTCCCGGCGACTCGACCTTGTAGACTGAGGATACGCCGATCAGGGCAACGGCGGGACTGAGCAGAGGGATGGCGGTTGTTCCATTTGATGGGGCGAGGGTATCTTTCGGATGGGTCTGGTCGGCTGCGATGCGGCCGGCTTGGCCTCCAAGGCAGTTGACAGAGGGGGGCAGGCCCCACCAGTCTGGCGCGCAGGGTCATATCTGCCGCACAAAACGGCAGGGACTGGCGAAAGGGAGGCCATGAACGCCTTTGCGCGTCCTTTCACGCTGGAACAGGCGGTGGCGGCGCTGTCTGACGGGCCATGGACGATCCTGGCCGGGGGGACCGATCTTTACCCGGCGGCACAGGGTGGGCTGAAAGGGCCGGTGCTGGACCTTTCAGGCATTGCGGGCCTGCGCGGGATCAGGCGGGACGGTGGCCTGAGGATCGGGGCCTGCACGACATGGACTGATCTGGCCGAGGCGGCGCTGCCCCCTGCTATGCGCGCGCTGCAACAGGCGGCGCGGCAGGTGGGGGGGCGGCAGATTCAGAACATGGGCACGATCGGGGGGAACCTCTGCAATGCCTCGCCCGCGGCAGATGGCGTGCCGCCCTTGTTGGCGGTGGAGGCTGCGGTGGAACTGCAGGGGCCAGAGGGGCGGCGGGTGCTGCCCTTGGCCGAATTCCTGACCGGGCCGCGCCAGACAGCCAAACGCGCGGATGAGATTTTGACCGCCATTCTGGTGCCAGAAGCGGCGCTGGCGGGGCGGTCGACTTTTGTGAAGCTGGGCGCGCGGGCTTATTTGGTGATTTCCATCGCGATGGTCGCGGCGCGGGTGGTGGTAGAAGGGGGCCAAATCCGCAGCGCCACGCTGGCGGTGGGGGCCTGTTCCGCCACGGCTCGGCGGGTGCCGGGGGTAGAGGCGACGCTGATTGGCCTTGCACCAAACGCGGCGCTGGCCGCGGTGACGGAGGCGGCGGTGGCCGCGCATTTGGCCCCGATTGACGATATTCGCGCCTCTGCCGCCTATAGGGCGGGGGCGGCGGCGGAACTTTTGCGCCGCGCCTTGGCCGAGGTGTTGGGATGATTGCCTTTACGCTGAATGGCACGCCTGTGACGGTTGATGCCGCGCCGACCGAACGGCTGACCCATGTGTTGCGCGAACGGCTGGGCGCGGTTGGCACCAAGGTCGGCTGCGATGCGGGCGATTGCGGGGCCTGCACGGTGCTGCTCAATGGCGCGCAGGTCTGTGCCTGCCTTGTGCCTGCGGCGCGGGTGGCAGGGTGCCGCGTGGAAACGGTGGAGTCGGAGGCCGACGATCTGGATCGCCTGAAGGCCGATTTCCTGGCCCATGGGGCGGCGCAATGCGGCATCTGCACGCCCGGCATGGTGATGGCGGGGGTGGAATTGTTGCGCCGCAATCCCCAGCCCAGCGAAGCCGAGGCAATGGAGGCTTTGGGCGGCGTCTTGTGCCGCTGCACGGGCTATCGGAAAATTCTGGCCGCGGTGTGTGGGGCCACCCCGCCACCTGCCACGGAAGGCGCGGTCGGGGCCTGCCTGCCCCGGCTGGATGGGGCAGCAAAGGTCGCGGGCGACAGTTTCGGCGCGGATTATAGCCCCGAAGGGCGGCCCGGTGTGGCGGGGGTGTTCACGGCGGAGGATATTCCGGGGCGCAATGCCTTTGGCGTCATTCCGCCCTTTGCCGACCAACCCGCCCTTGCCCAAAGCCCCGCGCGCTTTCGCGGCGAAGCGGTGGCGCTGGTGGCTTTTGAGCCGGGCGCGGAACCTGATCTGTCGGCATTTCCGATCACATGGACCCCCCTGCCCGCCCTGACCTCTCCCGCCGTGGCAGAGGCGGGCGCGGCGCTGCACCCCAACCGCCCCGGCAATCGGCTGGTCGAAGGGCGGGTTGTGAAGGGCGATGTGGCGGTGGCGCTTGCGCAAGCGGCGCATGTGGTGGATGGCGGGATGGAGACGTCTTTCGTCGAACATGCCTATATCGAGCCAGAGGCGGGCAGCGCCTGGATGGAGGGCGAGACGCTGGTCATCCGCGCCTGCACGCAGGCCCCGGTGATGGACCGCGATGATACCGCCGCAATCCTTGGCCTGCCGCCGGATCGGGTGCGGATCATCCCCTCGGCCGTGGGTGGGGGGTTTGGGTCCAAGCTGGACCTGAGCCTGCAACCCTTGCTTGGCCTTGTGACGCTGCGGACGGGGCGGCCGTGCCGGATGACCTATAGCCGCGCGGAAAGCATGGCATCCACCACCAAGCGCCATCCGGCACAGATGCGGGGGCGGATCGGCTGTGATGCCACGGGGCGGATCGTGGGGGTGGAATTTGAAGGACGGTTCAACACCGGGGCCTATGCCAGTTGGGGGCCTACGGTCGCGAACCGGGTGCCGGTGCATGTGACCGGACCCTATTTCGTGCCGCATGTCACCGCGCGGGCGCGGGCGGTGCATACGCATGGGCCGGTATCAGGCGCGTTTCGCGGCTTTGGCGTGCCGCAGGCGGCGCTGTGGCAGGAGACGCTGTTTGACCGCTTGGCCGCGAAG
>JALOTC010000216.1 GCA_025458085.1 Cypionkella sp.
CCCGCGCAACACGCGGAGCGAGAAATTGCGCAAAATGACCTTGTCGCCAAAGCTTTGGCTGATCGCTTCCGCCTCGATCACCTTCTTGCCGGAAGTGGGTCCGCTTTCCAATTCCATGGCCGCCGTGCCTTGGCGGCGGATCTGGCCTGCGCGTTCGGCGCGCATGGCTTGGAGCGCGCGGACGCGGCCCATGTTGCGCTTGCGCCGGGCAGAGATGCCTTCCACCGCCCATTTTGCTTCGGCCTTGATTTTGCGGTCTAATTTATGGCGGGCCTCATCCTCTTCGGCCCAGATCGTTTCACGCCAGTCTTCGAACCCGTCAAAGCCCGACTCTCGCCTGCGCACCTCGCCCCGGTCGATCCAGAGCGTCGCGCGGGTGAGTGCGCGCAGGAAGGCGCGGTCGTGCGAGAGGCGCGGTCGTGCGAGATGAGGACAAAGGCGGCGCGGGTTTCGGAGAGTTCGCGTTCCAGCCATTCGATGGCTTGGATGTCGAGGTGGTTGGTCGGCTCGTCCAAGAGCATCAGTTCCGGCGCCTCGGCCAGCAATTTGGCCAGCGCCGCGCGCCGCTTTTCCCCGCCCGAGGCGGTGGCGACTGGGGTGGCGGGGTCGAATTTCAGCCCTTCGGCGACCACGGCGACCTTGTAGGATTCGCCTTCGGGCAAGCCGCTGGCGGCATAGTCGCCCAAAGTAGAAAAGGCAGACAGATCAGGGTCTTGCTCCATGTAGCCCACGGTCGTTCCGGGGGGGACGACGCGGGTGCCGCGGTCCGCCTCGACCAGACCGGCCATCACTTTCATCAGGGTCGATTTGCCCGAACCGTTGCGCCCGACGAGCGCGACACGGTCGCCCTGTTGGACGACGAGCGAGAGGTCGTCAAAGACGGGGTTCCCCCCGAAGGTGAGGGAGATGCCGGAGAGCTGGAGGAGGGGTGCGCGTGCCATGGGGCGGAGCTATGCGGGCAGGCCCTTGGCGTCAAGCGTCAGGTGAGTTTTGGGGGCTTTGCCGGGTCCATTCCGGGGGGGAGGGGGGCGTGGGGTTCGGTCTCTTGCGGCTGGGGCAGGTCGAAGCGGAGCGCCACGCGGGCCATGGAAACGGCTGCCGGATCGGCGCTGCGCAGGAAGGCCACATCGATTTCGCCCGCCTCTATCCCTGAAAAAACAAGGGCTTCTGAGGCGGCACGGGCGAGTGCGCCTTCGGCCCCCGGCGCGGCATCGAGGAAGGCCAGAAGATGGCCGCGACGACCACCGCGATAGGTGACCGCAGACAAGAGCGCGCCGGAGGCGAGACCTGCGGCGCGGGCGAGTTTGGCATCAAGGCCAGACAGGAGAGATTCGGGCAACCCTTTGGGCGCATGGAACTTTTCGGGCAGACCTTCGGCTTCTTCCGGGCCTTGCTCAAGCGCTTCGGCCAGCCAATCCATCGCTTCGGGGGGCAAGAGCATTTCGGACGGGGCCACGCCGAGGTTCACGCCCAGCCCGATTCCCTGCCCCTTGAGCAGGCCCGCGATCACCCGACCGGGGAGCGCGGCATAGGGCGCGATGCCGCCCGAGAAATCGGCCAAGCGTTCCTCGCGGTCGAAGGCGAGGACGTAACGGCCTGACTCCAAATCGAAAATCCGGGGATCAAGGGTTTCGCCCTCAGCCTCTTTATCCAAAAGCAGGAACATCTCGCCATCTGCGAGGCGTTCGTAAAAGCGCAGGTGCAGCGCATCGTTTTCGGGATCGTGCGACAGCGCCGCGTGGGCCGCATCGAGAAGTGTGACGATTTCCTGTGCCATGAGGCCGATCCCTTTATCCTGCCGCCTATCAGGGCCTAGTGCGCGGGGGCGCGGGTGACAAGGGGGGCGAAGGCGCCTGTCACCTTCTGTACACCCTCTGTACACCCCCTGTGCAGACAGGCCGGAGCGGCGTTTTCGCCCGCCCCAACGCTGCGACTCAGGAACGAGCGCGCGCGAAAAATCAGGCCGTGCGGCAACACATTGCCGGAACCCGTGCCGCCGGGCGGCGCTGCGGTTGCGCCGCAGCGCGGCGGAGGATAGGGGAGGTGGAACACCCTGCCCCGCCCTGCCCCTTTCGTGATCTGATCCGAGGCCCCATGTACCGCGTCTCGCCCTTTGTTCGCCGCTTTGGCTTTGCGCTTCTGGCAGGCGTGGCTGTGGCGACGCTGTGGGTGAACCTTTCGCCTGCGAGCTATTACGATGCGCTGGAATGGCGGCTGGCGGAAATCCCCTTTCCCTTTCATGCCCAAGACCGGCTGATCCTGACGCCGATGGCGATTGTGTCGGAAGGGTTGATGGCGCTGTTCCTGTTCTTCATCGGGAAGGAATTGTGGGAGGGAGACGGCCTTGGAGGCCACGCCCGGCATGGGCTGGGCCTTGCCCATCGGGTCGGATGTGGTGCTGTGCTATCTGGTGGGGCGCTTGGTCTTTGGGCCGAGCCATCCGGCGTTGCATTTCCTGTTGTTGGTGACGATCGGCAGCGATGTGGCGGGGCTTTTGGTGATGGCGCTGACCACGCCGGCAGAGGCGCTGCGGCCGATCTGGCTGTTGGGGAGCGTGGCAGGGTTGGTCTGGGTCTGGGCGAGCCATACGCGGTTGGCGGACCCCGCGCGGGATGAGCGCGACCACCGCCGCGCCTTTCGGCTGTGGCCCTATGTTGTGGCGGGTTTCCTGTCATGGGCGGGGATCGTTCTGGCGGGCTTGCCGGGGGCCTTGGGGCTTTTGCCGCTGATCCCCTTGGTGCCGCATGCGGACCGGGCCTTTGGGCTGTTTGCCGAGGCCGAGGAATTTCTGCACGACCCGCTGAACCGGTTGGCGCATCTGTTGGTAAAGCCCTTGGCGGTGATCCTGTTCCTGTTCGGGCTGACGCGCGGCGGGGTGGATCTGCTCGCGGCGGCGCCGACGACGCTGACGGTTCTGGCGGCTTTGTGGCTGGGCAAGCCCTTGGGTCTTGTGCTGGGCGCGGTTCTGGCGCGGGCCTTTGGCCATGCCTTGCCGCCGGGGATGCGGCTGCGCGATGTGGCGCTTGTGGCGCTGATTGCCGGAATTGGCTTTACCGTGCCGGTGTTGGCGCTGGATGGGGCGCTGCCGGGCGGGGGGATGAGCGAGGCGGCCCGTATGGGGCTTGCGCTGTCCTTTGGCATTGCGCTTCCGGCGCTTGTTTTGGGGCGGGCCTGGCGGGCGGGACAAAGACCCAAAGGCCGGCACTGAGGCAGGCGGGATGGCCCTGATGCGCCAAGATGGTGCGGCATTTGTTCACTTCTTTCGAACAATTGTGTTTTGGCCCGCTTTTCGGCCATAATCCTACCCTAATGGCGGTGTAGTCCGATTGGCGCGCCGTTTGCAGCGCGGGGGCAAGCCCCTTTGCGCAAGGGCGTGGGCAGGTTGGGTGAGTGGCCCGGAAGAGGCACAGGTGATCGAGTTCGAGGAAGTCTCCAAGTCCTTCTGGACGGGTACGCAGCGCAAGGTGATTCTGGACCGCGCGTCGTTCCGGGTGGAGCTTGGGCGGTCGTTGGGGATCCTTGCGCCCAACGGCACGGGCAAGACCACGCTGGTCAACATGATGGCGGGGCTGGAACAGCCCGATGAGGGCACGATCACCCGCCGGTCGCGGATTTCCTTTCCCTTGGGCTTCATGGGCGGGGTGATGAACAAGCACACCGCCACGGAAAACGCGCGCTATATCGCACGGCTCTACCATCTGGACCCGGATTATGTGGAAGCCTTTTGCCGGTGGCTGTGCGGGATTGCCGAATATTTCGACATGCCGGTTGGCACCTATAGCCAGGGGATGCGGGCGCGGTTTTCCATCGCGCTGATGCTGGCGATCGAGTTTGACATCTATCTGATCGACGAGGGGATGCCCGCGACGACGGATGTGGAGTTCAACCGCCGCGCGGGGGCGATCCTGCGCCAGCGGTTGGAGAATGGGACCATCGTGGTGGTCAGCCATCAGGCCCAGACACTTGAGAAATTCTGTCGTCAGGCGGCTGTTCTGCGGAATGGGCAACTGATCATGTTTGACACCCTTCAGGAAGCGAAGCGTCTTTATGACTACGAAACTCAGGGTTAGCCGTTACAATCTTCGCCCGCTTGCGGATCTGGGCGCGGAGGCTCCGGCCCCGCGGCCCGAGAGGGCGGCGCAGGCGCAGATGCTGCCGAGTCAGGACGCGGTGGATCAGGGCGGGATGGATCAGGGCGCGGCGGGTCAGGCGGCGCGGGCGCAGAGCGGGGCTGCGGAACGGCTGCGCGCGATGGCGGGTGCCATGCAGGGCGCGGTGCAAGGTGCGGTGGGGGCAGGCATGCGCCCTGCCCCGCGGGTTGCCCCGCCGCAAGGGATGGGACAAGCAGCCGCCCGACCGATGGCCGGATCTGCGCCGATGGTCGAGGATGGCTTTGGCAGCGCACCTTATCCGACTGCGCAAGCGGCGGGCGCGGCCCCGGAGGCCGCGGGCGGGCCCGAGATTGACCAGATTCGGCGTGAGGGGTTGACGGGGCGGCAGTTGCGGATGGCGCGCAGGCTGGCGCAGAAGCACGGGCTGCCCGCGACATCGGATTTCGATGCGGTCCGCCTGTTGCGGGCCAAGGGAATCGATCCTTTCGGGCGGTCCAGCCTGATGGATTTGATCAGCAGTGATGGCGAGGATCTGATGACCTCGGCCGCGACGGCTTCGCCGGCGATGGGGGCGCAGATGGGGATGCAGGCCCCCGTCACGCCGAACCTGCCCCAGACGGTACGCCCGGTGCAATTGCCTGCGCGAGAGATGGCGCCGCCGCCCAATCCCATGGCGGAATTGCAGAAGATTCAGCAAGATATCGTGAAACGGCGCTTCTTTGTGCTGCTGCCGGGGCTGATCGCGGGCTGGTATTACTATCAGGTGGCAACGCCGCTTTACGCAACCAAGACGGAATTCGTGATCCAGCAAGCGTCGCCCGCAGCGGGCGGCGGCGGCGGGGGGCTTGGCGGGCTGCTGAGTGGGACGCAATTCGCGACATCACAGGATTCGATTGCCGTGCAGGGCTATCTGCAAAGCCGGGATGCCATGCTGCGACTGGATCAGGACCTTGGGTTCCGCGCGCATTTCTCGGCCCCGACGGTGGACCCTCTGACACGGCTCGCGCCCGAGTCGACGCTGGAGGAGGCGTATAAGACCTATACCCGCAATGTGCAGATCTCTTACGATCCGACCGAGGGCATCGTGAAGATGGAGGTGCGGGCGACCGATCCGACGGTGGCGGTGGAGTTTTCGCGCGCGCTGATCGGCTATGCCGAGGAACAGGTGGATCATCTGACGCAGCGCCTGCGTGAGGATCAGATGAAGGGCGCGCGCGAAGCTTATGAGGAGGCCGAGCAGGCGATGCTGGCCGCGCAACGCCGCGTGGTGGAATTGCAAGAGCGGTTCAAGGTCCTGTCCTCCGAGGTGGAGGTGAGCCTGATCACCGCGCAGATCGGGCAGCTGGAGACGCAACTCAGCCAAGACCGGCTCAGTCTTGCGCAGATGGAATCCAACGCAAACCCCAATCAGGCGCGCATGGATCCGATCAAGCGCCGGATCGTGACGCTGGAAAGCGAAATCGCCACGCTGCGCGCGCGACTGACCGAAGGCCCGGAGGGCGGGCAATCGCTTGCGCAGGTGCAATCCGAATTGCTCGTCGCCCAGGCCGATGTGCAGACGCGCCAACTTCTTCTCGCTCAATCGCTTCAGGCGATGGAAACCGCGCGGACGGAGGCGAACCGTCAGGTGCGCTACCTCTCCATCTCTGTCACGCCGATTGCCCCGGATGAGGCGGCCTATCCGCGCGCCTTTGAAAATACAGCGGTGGCTTTGCTCATCTTTGCCGGCATCTATCTGATGATTTCGATGACGGCGGCGATCTTGCGCGAACAGGTCAGCGCCTGATCTTCATCTGTTTCCAAATATCCCACGGGGGTGCGGGGGTGTGAAACCCCCGCTTCCCCGGCCACCCAAGGGCACCGCGGCGGTCTGATCAGGCGACTTGCCCAGCTGCCCAGCCCGACGACCAAGCCCATTGGAAGTTATACCCGCCAAGCCAGCCGGTGACATCCACCACCTCGCCCACGAAATAAAGCCCCGGCACGGCGCGCGCTTGCAGCGTGCGCGCATCAAGCGCATCCGTCTCGACCCCGCCCAAGGTGACCTCCGCGGTGCGATAGCCTTCGGAGCCTACGGGCATCAACCGCCAGTCGGTCAGCCCTGCTGCGAGAGAGTCGAGCGCGGCATTGGACAGCGCGCCCATGGGCTGGGTCTGGCCCGAGGCGGCTTCCAGATGCCGGGCGAGCCGTTCGGGCATCATGCCCGCAAGCGCCGTGCGCAGCGCCGCCTTGGGGTGATCGGCGCGGGCCTTGCGCAAAAGCGCCGCAAGGTCGCGGCCTTGGGACAGGTCGAGCGAGATCGCCTCGCCTTCGCGCCAGTAGCTGGAGATTTGCAGGATCGCGGGGCCAGAGAGGCCGCGGTGGGTGAAGAGCATCGCCTCGTCAAAGGTGGTGCGGCCGTGGCGGACTCGGCCCTCGACCGCCACGCCAGCGAGAGGTTTCATCCAGTCGAGTTCTTGCGTGGCGAAGGTGAGCGGCACCAGTGCGGGGCGGGTTTCGGTCAGCGGCAGGCCGAACTGTTCGGCGATGCGGTAGCCATGGCCGGTGGCGCCCATCTTGGGGATGGATTTGCCGCCCGTGGCCACGATGACAGAGGCCGCGCGGACCGGGCCGCGCGCGGTTTCCTGCTGAAACCCGCCCCCTGCCCTTTGCGCCAAGGGGCCGAGCGTGGTGGAGAGCCAGAGCTGCCCGCCGGCCTGTGCCAGATCGCGGCAGAGGCCCAGGGTTTTTTCGTGCCAAGCGATGCCCCAAAGGTTCATCCGGTCGATGAAATCCCATTGCGTGTAGCGTTTGAGCGCGGAGAGTGCGAAGCGCGGGTTGCGCGACAAAAAGCGGTCGGGCGCGATGCCGAGATTGGTGAAATTGCACCGCCCCCCGCCCGAGATGCGGATTTTCTCGCCCGGTGCCTTGGCGTGATCGATGACGAGCACGCGGCGGCCGCGGCGCGCGGCCTCGATCCCGGCGAAAAGCCCGGCTGCCCCCGCGCCGAGGATAAGGACATCGACCTGTTCCATCCTCTGCCCTTAGCCTGCCCGCCCGGTTCCGGCAAGCCTTGGTCCCTTTCCCTTTTGGCCAGAAATTGGGAGAGATTTTTTCGATTGGCCCTCTTGCGGCCCCCCAAGAGGTTGGCTAAACACCGCGGCACGGTTGGGGCGTCGCCAAGTGGTAAGGCAGCGGTTTTTGGTACCGCCATACCTAGGTTCGAATCCTAGCGCCCCAGCCAAACTTTCCCGCATTTTGTATCTGTGATCTGCGTTCTGGTGTGCGGGGTGTCGACGGGGCTTATTCGGGTTCCGTTTGTTTGGCCCTGTCTGTTTGGGCCTGTGCCGTGGAGCGCGGATCTTTTGGCGGTAGCCTCCTCTCCTTTTGTTTTTTTGACTTGGCGCGGTGTCTTGATGAAGGTCGCGCCATGAGAGCCAAGCCGCAGGAATGATGGACAGCGCCCCCCTGCCCGTCACGGGATATGTCGACACCATTTCGTCAACCTGTGTCGAAGGTTGGGCGGCCTTTCCGGCCTGTCCCGAGCGGCAAGTCATGGTTCAGGCGGTCTTGGATGGGGTCGTGGTCGGACAGGGCGCGACCCGTGAGTTTCGGCCCGATGTGCAGCAGGCCCTCGGGCTGGGGGCGGAGATGGTGGGGTTTCGCCTGGAGCTGGAGATCGCCCCGGATCGCTGCCCAGAGCTTGAGGTGCTTGCCTTTGACGGCGCGGTGTGGACGCCGCTTTTGCGCTCCTCTGCGGTCGCTGTAGCGCCGCCTGCGCAGATGGCCCCCTCTGACATTGACCCGGACAGTTTCCAGAGACTTGTGACCTTGGGCTTGGTGGGAGTGGAGGGGGGTGCCTTCCCGCTTGCGCCGATGCGGGGAAAGACGGTCCTGATCCTCGATGCCGAAGGAGATATGTTCCATAACGAGGCCCTGCGGCAGGGGGCGGCGAGGGTCGTGCGGCATGTGATCGGCGATGATCGGCGTCACTTTGCACGCGATGGGGACCCGTGCTTGCCTCGTCCCCTGCGCGCGGGCTCTGATCTGCCCGAGGGGCGGTTTGACATCATCATTTTTGGGGATGCTGGCGATATTTCGGCCTATGGGCGGTCGATCTTTGCCGATCTGGCGTTGCGGCTTGCCCCCGGTGGGGTTCTGGTTTTGGAATGCTTGGCCTTGCCCGTGGGGGAAAGCTCGGGGTTTGGTTTTGCGTCTCTGCCCATAGGCGCGCAGCATGTCGTGCATCTGGACTATCTGGTGGATGGTCTTTTGGCGGATTTTTCGGTGCGGATCATGGGTGCATCGCCCGTGCGCGCGGGGGATGTTCTGCCCCGCTATGCGCTGCGCTGCATGCCGTGG
>JALOTC010000079.1 GCA_025458085.1 Cypionkella sp.
AGTTGCGTTTCTTTGGCCAAGGTCAAGGGCCGGGCGGCCAAAAGCCGAGTTTCCCTGTCAACTTTCCTGTCCTTCGGGAGCCATCAACTCCACCTCCACGCCATCGCGCAGGGCGGTATAAAAACAGCTCCGCCGGTTGGTGTGGCAGGCGGGCCCGGTCTGATCCACCAGCGCAAGCAGGCAATCGCGGTCACAATCAACACGCAGATCGACAAGGCGCTGCACATGGCCCGAACTCTCGCCCTTGATCCAGAAGCTCGCGCGCGACCGCGACCAATAGGTCACGCGGCCCGTCTCCAGCGTGCGTGCTATGGCCTCGGCATTCATCCAGGCCATCATCAACACCTCGCCCGTCGCATGATCCTGCGCAATGCAGGGAATAAGGCCATGGGCATCATAGGTCAGGCTTGCCGGATCAAAGGCCATGCGCGTCTCCTTGGCGGATCGGACTTTCCGGTTTATCTAAGGCCGAACGAAAGGAAAAGCCGGTGAGCGACAGCGATCTCGTCAAACTTTATTCGGGCCGGATTCTGGAATTGGCCGCCGATATCCCGCATCTGGGCCGCCTGCCCGGCGCACAGGCCAGCGTGCGCAAGCGCTCGCCCCTCTGCGGCTCCACCGTCACGGTGGATCTGTCGATGGAAAATGGCCGCGTCGCGGCCTTCGCGCAGGATGTGAAAGCCTGCGCCTTGGGTCAGGCGGCAGCGGCGGTTCTGGGCCATGTCGTGCTGGGCCGCAGCGCCGAAGAACTCGCCTCCGCCCGCGATGCTCTGCGCGCCATGCTGAAAGAGGGCGGTGCGATCCCCCCCGCGCCTTTCGATGGCTATGAGGTGCTGACGCCCGCGCGCGACTACAAGAACCGCCACGCCTCCATCCTTCTGGCGTTGGAGGCGGCAGCAGAGGCTGCGGCCAGCGCGACCCACGCCTGACAGCCACGACGGAGGGGGATGTCTGTCCGCTCCGAACCCCTCCCGCCAACGGGGAGGGCTGTCTGCCCTCCCCGAGCCCCTCCCGAGAGTATTTTGGCCAAGATGAAGGGGAAAGATGTGGCCCTGAACGCGGGACGCGTTTCCCGCAGATGAAAAAGCCGCCGACGTCAGGTGACGGCGGCGGCAAGGGGCGTGTCTGGCGCGAAAGGCATGTGGCCCGCAAGGGGACAGAGAGGCCACAGCCGCGGATCAGACCGCAGGCAGGCTGACAGGCAAAATCAAAGACCAAGCACGAGGAAGAGGCCCACAAACAGCGCACCCACGCCAAGCATATCTTCGAGCAAGGCGGCGCGATGGCGGATGACGATCGTTTTGACTTGAGCAACCATGAGATCCTCCTGTTCCCGTGTTGCTCAATTGTTCTCATATCTCGCCATGTGATGTAAAGAACTTTTTAAGAACATTTCAGAACTCTTTGGGAACATCCTCAGCCGACACCGATCAGGCGGATCGCCCGATCCTGATCCAGAAGCCACAACAGCATCCGTGCCGCCTGTCCCCTTGGCCCTGTCAGGCCGGGGTCTGCCGCCAAAAGCGCCCGCGCATCCGATTGCGCCACCGCCATCAATCCTGCCTGCCGTTCCAGATCGGCCACCCGAAACCTTGGCAGTCCCGATTGCGCCGTGCCAATCAAATCGCCTGCGCCGCGCATGGCCAAATCCTCCTCGGCGATGCGAAACCCATCCTCGGTATCGCGCAGAATCTTCAGCCGCCGCTCACCGCTTTCCGACAGCGGAGCCTGATAGAGCAACAGACAGGTCGATTCTGCCGCCCCCCGCCCCACGCGGCCGCGCAATTGGTGCAACTGGGCAAGGCCGAAAATCTCCGCCCGTTCCACCACCATGATGCTGGCATTGGGCACATTCACCCCCACCTCGATCACCGTGGTCGCAACCAGAACCCGCGTTTGCCCCGCGACAAAGGCCGCCATGGCGGCATCCTTTTCCGCCGGCGGCATCTGACCATGGACCAGCCCCACCACATCGCCAAGCGCTGCACGCAGATGGGCAAAGCGCGCCTCGGCACTGGCGTAATCAAGAACCTCCGACTCTTCGACCAAGGGGCAAACCCAATAGGCCTGCCGCCCCTCCGCCACGGCACGGGCCAGATGCGCCACCACTTCTTCCATCCGGCTATCGGCCACCAGCGCGGTTTTCACCGGCCTCCGACCGGGCGGCTTTTCATCCAGCACCGACACATCCATGTCGCCGTAACTGGCCAAGGCAAGGCTGCGCGGTATGGGCGTAGCAGTCATCACCAGCACATCGACCGCCCGCCCCTTGGCCCCCAGTTCCATCCGCTGCGCCACGCCAAAACGGTGCTGTTCATCCACCACCGCAAGGCGCAGATCGTGAAAGACCACATCCTTCTGAAACACCGCATGGGTGCCCACCAGCATGTCGATCCGCCCCTCCGCAAGATCGGCCAGTTTCGCCGCCCGCTCCGCCCCCTTGTCACGACCTGTCAGCAGAACCAACCGCACCCCCGCCGCCGCAGCCAAAGGGGCCAGCCCCTCGAAATGCTGCCGGGCGAGGATTTCGGTCGGCGCCATCATCACGCCCTGCCCTCCCGCCTCCACCGCGATCAACAGCGCAAGGAAAGCCACAAGCGTCTTTCCCGCCCCCACATCGCCCTGCAAGAGCCTGTTCATCCGCAAAGGCGCCGCCAGATCGGCGGCAATCTCCGCCACCGCACGGCTCTGCGCAGCGGTCGGGGCATAGGGCAGACTGGCCAGAACCTGCGCCTGCAACCGCCCATGCCCCCGCGTCTCTACCCCCTTCTGGCGGCGCAAGGACGCGCGGGCGAGGGACAGCGTCAGTTGATGGGCAAAGAGTTCGTCATAGGCCAGCCGCGCGCGGGCGGGAGATTCGGCCGCCAGCGCCGCCGCCCCCTCAGGCGCATGAACCAAACGGATCGCGGCCTGCCAATCGGGCCATCCCTCCCGCGCCTTCAGCGCCGGGTCGATCCATTCCGGCACCGCAGGCAAGCGCGCCAGCGCCCCCTCCACCCCTTTGGCCACCATCTTCTGCGTGATACCCGCCGTCAGCGGATAGACAGGTTCATAGGCAGGCAGTTCCCCCGCCTCCTCCACCCGCAGCACATGGTCCGGGTGGACCATCTGCGCCACCCCATCGAACAGCTCAACCTTCCCCGAAACCAGCCGCCGTTGCCCCGTGGGGAGGAGCTTGTGCAGATACTCCCCCCGCGCATGGAAAAAGACGAGCGCCCAGTCCATCTGCGCATCCCGCACCATCACCCGGTATGGCCCGCCCTTGCGCCGGGGCGGGAAATGCGCGCCCACCTCAACCTCGACCGTCAAGGTCGTGGGCGGCACCACATCGCGCACACTGCCGCGCCGCGCCCTGTCCACCCCGGAATGCGGCAGCAGGAACAAAAGATCGCGGGGCCGCGTCACGCCCAGCCCTTCAAAACTGCGCGCGGCCTTGGGGCCGATGCCCGGCAAGGTCTCCAACGCTGCGAACAGCGGAAAAAGGGCCTCAGGCCGCGTCATGCATCCCCGATGAGAGCAAGCCACGCATCCTCGTCAATCATCCGCACGCCCAGTTTCGCCGCCTCCTTCGCCTTGGACCCGGCACCGGGACCAGCCACCAGAAGATCGGTCTTGGCGCTCACACTGCCCGCGACCTTGGCCCCCAGAGCCTCGGCCCGCGCCTTGGCCTCGGCCCGTGTCATCTTTTCCAGCGTCCCGGTAAAGACAACCGTCAGCCCCGCCACAGGGCTTTCGGTCGCCGCTTTCCAAACCACGGGCTGCACCGTCAGTTGCGCGACAAGCGCATCAATCGCCGCCCGCTCCGCCGGGTTGCGAAAGGCCGCGACAAGGCTGCCCGCCAGCGTCCGGCCAACACCATCAATCGACAACAGCCCCTCCCAAGCGGGGCTGCCCTCCTCGGCCGTGGTCACGGCCTCCTCGAACGCCTCCCAAGTGCCGTAATGGCGTGCCAGCACCTGCGCCGCCACCTCGCCCACATGGCGGATGCCAAGGGCAAAGATCAGCCGGTCGAGCGGGATGCTCCGCTTCGCCTCGATCGCGGCAAAGAGCTTGCGCGTCGACACCTCGCCAAAACCATCCCGATTTTTCAGTTTTCGCAACGGGTTGGCCGCATCTCTTTCGGCAAGGGTAAAAATATCCGCGGGCGCCTTCACCGCCAGATCGGCATCGCGGAAAAACATCTCGATCTGCTTTGCCCCCAGACCTTCGATGTCAAACGCATGGCGAGAGACGAAATGTTTCAGCCGTTCCACCGCCTGCGCCGGGCAGATCAGGCCGCCGGTGCAACGGCGGGTGCTGTCGCCCTCCTCGCGCAGCGCAGGGCTGCCACATTCCGGACAAGTATCTGGAAAAACATAAGGTTGTGCATCAGTCCTGCGATGCGAAAGATCCACATCCGCCACCTTGGGGATCACATCGCCGGCGCGATAGACCTGCACCCGGTCGCCCAAGCGGATATCCTTCCCCGCGCGGATCATTTGCCCACGCGAGTCGCGCCCCGCGATGTAATCTTCGTTGTGCAGCGTCGCATTGCTGACCACGACGCCCCCCACCGTCACCGGCCGCAACCGCGCCACGGGCGACAGCGCGCCTGTGCGCCCCACCTGAATATCGATGCCCAACAGGTCGGTCCAGGCCAGTTCCGCCGGGAATTTATGCGCAATCGCCCAACGTGGCGTGGCCGACCGAAAGCCAAGCCGCGCCTGCAAGGCCAGGTCATCCACCTTATAGACGACCCCATCGATGTCATAGCCCAGCCCCGCCCGATCCGCCTCGATCCGCCGGTAATGGTCAAGCGCCGCCGCCACCGTCTCGCAGCGCGTGGTCAGGGGGTTGGTCACAAAACCAAGCGCCTTGAGCCGGGCAATCGCCGCGAATTGCGTCGCGGCCAAAGGCGCTGACACCTCGCCCCAAGCATAGGCGAAAAAGCGCAAGGGCCGGGCGGCGGTGATCGTCGCATCCAACTGCCGCAAGGACCCCGCCGCCGCATTGCGCGGATTGGCAAAGGTCTTGCCCCCAGCCTCCGCCTGCCGGGTGTTGAGCGCGGCGAAATCCGCATGGCTCATGTAGACCTCGCCCCGCACCTCCAGCACCTCGGGCGCATCGGTCAGGCTGTGCGGGATATCGGCAATCGTGCGGGCATTGTCGGTAACATTCTCCCCCACCTCACCATCGCCGCGCGTGGCCGCCTGCACCAGAACCCCGCCTTCATAGCGCAAGGATAACGAAAGCCCGTCAATCTTTGGCTCGGCGGTCAAGGCCAACGGGCCGCTATGGTTCAGATAGCTGCGCACCCGCGCCTCAAAATCCGCCACATCCGCATCGTCAAAGGCATTCTCAAGGCTCAGCATCCGCACCCGATGCGCCACCTTGCCGAAACCTTCCGCAACCGTCGCCCCCACCTGATCCGAAGGGCTGTCGCTCCGTTTCAGCTTGGGAAACCGTGCCTCAATCGCCGCATTGCGCCGCCGCAGCGCGTCATAATCAGCATCCGAAATCTCAGGCGCGTCCAACAGGTGATAGGCCTCATTCGCGCGCCCGATCTCTGCCGCCAGCCGGGCGAGTTCCTCCCGCGCCTCCGCCTCGGTCAGCGCCTCGACCGCCCGCGCCGCCACCGCCCCGTTGCCCTGCCCAACCGCCATGCATCCCTCCGCCGCTCGCCCTTGGTTTAGGCGCGCGACGGGCCAAGGACAAGATCAGGCCGAGGCTGCCAGACGCCGCTTGTCGCCTTGGGGGTCGCGCAACACATAGCCCCGGCCCCAGACCGTTTCGATGTAATTCTGCCCCCCCGTCGCCTCTGCCAGCTTCTTGCGCAGCTTGCAGATAAAGACATCGATGATCTTCAGCTCCGGCTCATCCATCCCGCCATAAAGATGGTTGAGGAACATCTCCTTGGTCAGCGTCGTGCCCTTGCGCAGGCTGAGCAGTTCCAGCATCTGATATTCCTTGCCTGTCAGATGCACCGGCATACCCTCCACATCCACGGTCTTGGCATCCAGATTCACCGCCACCTTGCCCGTGCGGATCACCGATTGGCTATGCCCCTTGGACCGGCGGATGATCGCATGGATGCGCGCCACCAATTCCTCGCGATGAAAAGGCTTGGTCATATAGTCATCGGCCCCGAAGCCGAACCCCTTCAGCTTGCTCTCCGTATCATCCGCGCCCGAAAGGATCAGAATCGGCGTCTCCACCCGCGCCAGCCGCAACTGCCGCAGCACATCATGGCCCGACATATCCGGCAGGTTCAGATCCAGCAGGATCAGGTCATAATCATACAGCTTCGCCAGATCGATGCCATCTTCCCCCAAATCGGTACAATAGACGTTCAGATTGGCATGGGTCAGCATCATTTCGATGCTGCGCGAGGTAGTAGGGTCGTCCTCAACCAAAAGAATTCGCATCGTTACATCTCCGCGCCGGGCCAGTTCGGCTCTGACGTTGGAAGGCAATGGTTAATTCACCGTTACTCTGCCACAGGAAGTGTAAAAAACAATCTACAGTTGTCGATATTTCTGTATCTGCGTCACCCGAAGCCCCACCTCCCCATGCCGCTCCACAGCCCTCTTCCAAAGGTCAAATTCCTCCTCCGACAGGCCATAACGTTCCAACGCCTCCGCCTGAGAAATCAGCCCGTGACTCACCGCGCGCACCACAACAGCCTTGCGCCGCGCAACCCAACGCGCGGTATCAGGCGCGGGCAGGTCCGCGCGGGTCAGAATACTTCCATCCGGCAGCGTCACCTGCCGGGGTCCATCTACGCGCTTGATATACATACCCGCGCCCATCCTTACCTTTCCATCGGGCCAAGGCTGACGCGTCGCGCTTAAGCAGGTGTAAAGCCGGGGGTTGAGAGTATCGCGCATTTTCCTATATTGCGCGCAATCTCCGAAAGGCCCGCCATGCTCGACCACCCGCTCAATTCGCTGGGGCTGCCCAAGCCCCCATCCGCCACGCGTGTGGTCGTGGCCATGTCGGGGGGCGTGGATTCTTCGGTCGTCGCCGCCATGCTGGCCGAAGAAGGCTATGATGTCGTGGGCGTCACGCTGCAACTTTACGACCACGGCGCCGCCTTGGCCAAAAAGGGCGCCTGCTGCGCCGGGCGCGACATCCACGATGCCGCCCGCGTGGCCGAAACCATGGGCTTTCCCCATTACGTGCTCGATTACGAAAACACCTTCCGCGAGGCAGTGATCGAAGAATTCGCCGATGCCTATCTGGCCGGGGCTACCCCCGTTCCCTGCATCCGCTGCAACGAGAGGGTGAAGTTCAAGGACCTTCTGGCCACCGCCAAGGACCTTGATGCCGATTGCATGGCAACAGGGCACTATATCCAGCGCAAGATCGGCGCGGCGGGGCCGGAACTCCATGCCGCCGCTGATGCCGCGCGCGACCAAAGCTATTTCCTCTTCTCCACCACGCCCGAACAACTCGCCTATCTGCGCTTCCCCCTGGGGCACCTCGCCTCCAAGGCGGAAACACGCGCCTTGGCTGCGAAATACGGCCTGCCCGTCGCCGACAAACCCGATAGCCAGGACATCTGCTTTGTCCATGTCCTGCGCCTTGACCCAGAGACGCGGCGCGTCATCGTCGGCCCGAAAGAGGCGCTCGCCACGCGCACCATCCCCGTGCGCGAAATCAACTGGCTGGGCGATTCCCCCTTCGCCTCCCGCCCCGAATGGCACCTGAACGTCAAGGTCCGCTCCACCCGCCCGCCTGCGCCTGCGATCATCCGCCCGCTTTCGGAGACCGAAGCCGAGGTCGAACTCCTCTCGCCCGAAGATGGCGTCAGCGCAGGGCAGGCTTGCGTGTTCTACGCCCCTGAGGGCAGCCGCATCTATGGCGGCGGTTGGATCTGGCGCGGCCGCTGACGCAAAGGGGGCGCTGCCCCCTCGCCGCTTCCGCGGCTCACCCCCGGAGTATTTTTGCCAAGATGAAGACAATACAGGTCTTCATCTGTTTCCAAATATCCCGGGGTGAATTGGCCGCAGGCCAAGAGGGGCAGAGCCCCTCCCTCGCCGCTACTGCCCACGCGACGCCAGAAAGGTCAGAACAGACCGCGCCGCGCGCAGGCCCGGCGGTTCCCCCCCGCGCCCCAAACGCGCCATCGTGACCCGCATCGCCTCGGCTTGCGCCCCCGCCCCTTCGGCCAAAAGCCGCAGCACTTCGGGCGCGATCAGATCGGCGCGGCAGCGCGGGCCGATGAATTCCGGCACCGCCCGCGTCTCGGACACAAGGTTCACCAGCGTCACCGTATCAATCAGTGCCGCCCGCCGCATAAGCCAAAGCGTGATCGGATTCATGTCATAGGCGATCACCATCGGGCAGGCATTGGCCGCCAGTTCAAGGCTCACCGTGCCAGAGGCCGCAATCGCCACATCTGCGGCGGCAAAGGCCGCGCGCTTGCGGCCCGCATCCTCGATGATCTCGGGTGCAATCGGCCAATCCTTCACCAAATCACGAACCAACGCCGCCACGCCCCGCACCGTGGGCAGCGCCACGCGCGCCGTTGGATGCACGGCCTTGATCCGCCCCATCACCTGCCCCAGCACTGGGGCAAGCCGCGTAACCTCCCCCCGGCGCGACCCCGGCAGGGCGAGGATCAGCGGACCCTCCCCCGCCATCGCGGCCCGCTCCTCTGCGCGCGCCACCGGCTCCGCCACCACCGGATGGCCCACGAAATCGCACGTCATGCCTGCGGCCTGCATATAGGGCGGCTCAAAAGGCAGCAGCGCCAGCACATGATCCACCACCCGCGCCATCTTGGCCGCCCGCCCCGGCCGCCACGCCCAGACCGAGGGAGCCACATAATGGATCACCGGCAGATCAGGCCGTGCCGCCTTCACCAAAGCCGCCACCCGCAGGCAGAAATCCGGGCTGTCGATGGTGATCAACGCCTCTGCCCGCAGCGCGCCAACCGCCTCTGCCGTCTGGGCAATCCGGCGCTTGAGGTGTAAATACTTGGGCAGAACCTCCACCAGCCCCATGATGGAAAGCTCTTCCATCGGGAACAGGCTTTCCATTCCCTCGGCCTGCATCAGCGGGCCACCGACGCCCACGAACCTCACCTCTGGCGAGAGCGACTTCAGCCCTGCCATCAGGGCCGCGCCCAAGCGGTCGCCCGAAGGCTCGCCCGCGATCAGAAAGACCACCCGCCCGGGCGCGCGCGTCAGGCCCGCGCCCACAGGAACAGCCCCGCATCCTCGGCCATGCGGATCATCACGGGCCGGTCAAGGCAGATCACCCCGCCCGCCTGCCAGACGATCCCACCAAGCCCGGCCTTGGCCACCGCCGCCACCGTGGCAGGGCCAAGTGTGGGCAGGTCGATCCGCCGATCCTGACCCGGCTTGGGTGCCTTGTAGAACACCCCCCGCCCCCGCGCCGGATCGGGGCGCAGCGCAGGCGACAGTGCCGCCACCTGCGCGAGCAGCGCATCCGTCCCCGGCAAAGCCTCTACCCCAAGGCACAGCCCTTGGGCCACTACCGCGCCCTGGCCCACATCCACCGCGCCCAAGGCGGCCACAATCGCCTCGGCCCGCGCCGCATCCGCCTCATCCCGCGGGCCGGGCGCACCGGCCAGAACGCCCGCACCCGGCACCAGATCCGGCGCAAGCTCTGCCGTGCCCAGAACCGCGAAGCCCGCCTCTTCAAACAGCGCCACCACAGCCCGCAGCGTGGAATCATCCCCCGCCTGCATCGCCGCCATCAGCCGCGGCACAAGCTGCGCCGTGGCCGGGTCAAACAGCGCCGGGTCCAATCTCGGCCGCTGCACCGCACCGGCAAACGTCACCCGCGTGACCCCCGCCTCCTCCAGCGCGCGAAAAAACGGCACAAGCCGCTCCACCCGAAAGGTCACATCAACGGCCAGACCCTCCGGCGCAAAACCATCCAGCGCGCAGATCAATGGCTGCTCCAGCGCCGCCGCCAGCGCCCCGGGCAACAGTCCTCGCCCAATCCGTCATCTCGCGCACATGCGCGCTGTCGCTTTCCTCGGCCAAGCGGCGCGCCCGGTCAAGGAAAGACCCCTCGCCTTGCGCCAACATCTGATAGGCCGCGCGCAGCGCCGTGATCTCGGCCCGGTCCACCCCGCGCCGCTTCAGCCCCACAAGGTTCAGCCCATCCAGCACCCCGCGCGGGCCTTGCACCAACCCATGCGGCAGGACGTCATTCGTGACCATGGTCACCGCGCCAATGATCGCGCCACGCCCCACGCGCACCCATTGATGCACGCCCGAAAGCCCGCCCACGATCACATCATCACCAATCTGGCAATGCCCCGCAATCGCCGCCTGATTGGCCAAGATCACCCGGTCGCCAAGGCAGGCGTCATGGCCCACATGCGCGCCCGTCATCAACAGGCAGTCATCACCCACCCGCGTCACGCCGCCCCCGCCTTCGGTGCCGGTGTTCAGCGTCGCCCCCTCGCGGATGCGGCACCGCTTGCCCACGATCAACCGCGTGCGTTCGCCCTTGTATTTCAGGTCTTGGGGCACCTCGCCCACCACAGCAAAGGGAAAGATCACCGTGCCATCGCCCACCTCGGTCCAACCGGTGACCACGGCATGGGATTTGACCACCACACCCGGCCCCAGCGTCACCTCTGGCCCGATCACGGCAAAGGGGCCAACCACAGCCCCCGCGCCCACCACAGCCCCCGGCTCCACGATGGCCGAGGCATGGACCTGCGCGCTTGAGTCAACCGTCATGGATCAAGCCTTTTTCGGCACGTCGAACATGGCAGTAAATTCCGCCTCGCAGGCAAGCTCTCCCGCCACCATCGCCCGGCCCTCGAACTTCCAGACCCGCCCGCCCCCGCGCAAGGCGCGCACATGCAACTCCAGCACATCGCCCGGCACCACCTTGCGGCGGAACTTCACCCCATCGACGCCCATGAAAAAGACATTGGCATTCTTATCCACCAGATCCATCGACAGGCCGACCAGAATCCCGCTCGTCTGCGCCATCGCTTCGATAATCATCACGCCGGGAAAAATCGGCGTGCCGGGGAAATGGCCGGTAAACTGCGGCTCATTCATCGTGATGCATTTGATGCCCACGCAAGACTCGTTGATGACGATATCCCTCACCTTATCGACAAGGAGGAACGGATAGCGATGTGGCAAAATCCGCTGGATCAGCGCGATATCAGCCTCGGTCGTGGCGGCGGCTTGGGTCATGCCCGTCTCCCCTATCGTCAGTTTGATGTGTTGCTAGCAACTCGCGCCGCCTGCGGCAAGCATCGGCCCAGCCTATGGCTGGCTCCCCTCGGGCGCGGCCAAGGGGCGAGGTTCAGGCTCTGCCGTGCCGGGGGCCGTCTCGGGAGCCGTCTCCGGATCAGCGCCCGGGGCAGGGTCGGGCGGCGCGACCGCCTCCCCCGGCAGGGCAGGCAACCGCCCCGCCGCAAGCTCGGCATCCAGCCGGGCAATCGCCATTTCGGTGATGTCCAACTGGTCAAAGGTCAGAATGATGGCCGACCGGTCGATGATCGCCAAGGCCTCGATCTCCAGCATCAACTGGCCCAGTACCGGCACCGCCGCCTCGAAAAAAGCCAGCCGCCGTTCATCACGCAACCGGGTGATGGCCCGGCTCTTGGCATCCTGTGCCTGCCGCAAGGCTTCAACCCTCTGGTCGAATTCCGCGGCCAAGGGGCGAAAACTCTCTGGCGTCATCGCGGCGCGGCGCGTGGTCAACTGCCGCTCTTCCTCTTCCAGCGCCGCCTCCAGCCTGCGGTTCTCGGCAACCAGCGCTGCGCTCTCGCGGTCATATTGCGCCTGCACCGCCTGCCCCCAGCGCGATTCGACGAAAAGCCGCTCCCGATCCAGCGTCACCACCGGCGCGCGCAAAGAGGCCTCCGCCCCTGTCGCCAAAGGCACCGCCGAAAGCCCCGGCACAGAAGCCTCTGCCGGCACGTCTCCCGGGGCCTCGGCCGGCGGCTCATTCTCTTGCGCAAAAACACCGCCGCACAGGCAAAGGCTCAGCGCCAGAGCGCCCCAGGCCTTCCCCCCCCGCAGGCCCCGCCGCATCAGAACTGCGTCGATACGGTCAGGTCGAAATTCCGCTCGCGGTCATAGGCTTCCTTCTGCAACGCGCGAGAGAAGTTGAACCGCAACGGCCCGATGGGCGCATCCCACAGGACAGACAACCCAACCGACGCCCGGGGATTGAAACCGGTGTCGATCGCATTGCCATTGATGTCGAGCGGGTTGCCATCAAGCCCCCAGACCGATCCGATATCCAGGAACATCCCGCCGGTGATGCCATATTCCTCGGGCAGGCCCAGCGGGAAATCCGCCTCGAACCGGGCCACCGCATAGAAATTGCCCCCCAAAGCGTCATCTGAAGGAATGTCGCGCGGGCCGATGCCATTGCCCTCGAACCCACGGATCTTGCCGCTGGCAAAGAACCGCTCGTTCACACGGGACGAATACCCGCCATAGGTCGCCAAGGCCCCACCTTCGAAAATCGCGCGAAGGGTCACCTCCTCGTTCAAGACCTTGCGCTCGGCCAAGGCGAGAAGCTCGGTCTTGATATATTTCGTGTCGCCCCCAAGCCCGGAAATGTCCTGACTGAAGCGCAGCAGGAACCCTCGATCCGGTGACAGGCCACCGATCCGCGTGTCATAGGTATAGGTATAGCCAAGGATCGACGACAGTTCGCCATCACGGGCCACCTCGGCCAAAAGCGTCGGGTTCGGCTTGGCCGGGTCCAGCGGGCGGTAATTCTCCAGCCGGGCCTCGCTCAGCCCATAGCGCACATCCAGCCGGCTCAGCTCCCCCACCGGGAACCCAAGGCCAAAGCGGAAGCCGGTCGATCCGGTATCATAGCGCGCCTGTTCTTGCTCGGTTTCCGAATGGAACACATTGACCGAAAATGACAGATCCCGCCCAAGGAAGGCAGGCTCCACAAAAGCAAGGCTCGCGCTGCGCGATTCGGAAGCCGTCGACACGCTGAAGCTCAAGGTCTGGCCCCGCCCGAGGAAGTTTGTCTCCGACAGGCCCACGTTGAAGCCCACCCCCTCATCGGCTCCATAGCTCGCGCCAAGCGTGAGCGACCCGGTGGGCTGCTCTTCCACATTGACATCCACCACAACCTGATCCGAGGCCGTGCCGGGCCGCGCGTTCACATCCGCGTTGGAAAAGAAACCAAGCGCCCGGATCCGCTCTGCCGCCTGCCGGATCTCACGCGGGTTGAAGGGGTCCCCTTCCGCCGAACGGAACTGGCGGCGCACCACCTGATCCAATGTGGTCGTATTGCCCTCGATATCGATGCGCTCGACGAAAATCCGCTCGCCCCGCACGATCGCAAATTCGATATCCAGCGTGCCATCACGATCATTGCGGGTGATCCGCGGGTCGACACGCACGAAATTCAGCCCCTTGCGCAACGCAAGGTTCTCCATCCGCGCGATGTTGTTCTCGATCGTGGCGGGGGAATACAGCACCCCGGACCGGATGCGCTGCACCGCTTCGAATTCCGCCGCATCCACCCCGTCAATCTCAGACACGGTGCTGATGGCACCGATCCGGAACTGGCGCCCTTCCTGAATGGTAAAGGTCACGAAAACGGCATCCCGCTCGCGCGCCACTTCCGCCGCCCCGTCATTAACCTGCACGTCGACAAAGCCCCGCGACAAATAGAAATCGCGCAAAAGCTGTTTATCGACCTCAAGCCGCTCCGGCACCAGCGTGTCGCGCTGGATGAAGGTGCGCAAAAGCCCTGCCTGCTTCGTCTCCAACACCTGCCGCAGACGCCGGTCCGAAAAGGCACGGTTGCCCGAAAAGGACAGCCGCTCGATCTCTGTCACCCGCCCCTCGGTGATCTCGAACACCAGATCGACCCGGTTGTCCCCGCGCCGGATGATCCGCGGCGTCACCGTGGCCGCGATCCGGCCCCGCGCGCGATAGACCTCGCCCAAAGTATCGGCATCGGCTTCCGCCATCGAGGGCGAATACACCCGCCGCGCCTGCGATTGGATGAAGCCCGCAAGATCCTCGTCATTGATCCGGCGGTTGCCTTCGAAATTGATCACATTGATCACCGGATATTCCACCACCCGGATCACAAGCTGGTTCCCGCTGGGAATGATTTCCACGCTTTCAAACAGACCCGACCGCATCAGGTTCTGATACACGTCGTTCAATTCCGCCATGGACAGCGCGCCACTGCGGTTGATTCTCGCCAAGCCAACGATGGCCCCGGCATCCACCGACTGATTGCCTTCGACCGTGACTTGGGAAAACGAAAAGTCCTGCGCGAAAGCTTGCGTGAAGAACCCCGAAGAAGCCGTTGCCGTCGAAAGGAAAAGTGCCGCCAGCATCCGGCGGGCCATGGCCTTGCGTGCGCCCCTACCGATGGTCAACGCTGTATGCTGCATCACAAGGCCCCACTTTCGACAATCCCTAGCGACTTCACTACCCGCCCCGGCCTGCCTTGTCAAAGCGTTGGGCGTCCTTCGCGAGGGATTGAGAGAGGGTCCAGAGGCCCGGCACAGGACCGGCAGAGCCCTGCAACAGGGCAGGCATCGAACCCAAAGGTCCCACGGGCAAAGCCGCCTCCGGCGCGACCTGCCCTGTCGGGGGCTTTACTGCGGCAGCATCGACGCCCCAAGGAAAGCGCCAGCAAGCAGCCCGGCAAACACCATCATCAGGCTCATGAGCCGATCCGCGTTCAGCCAGATGATAAACCGCAAGCCGCGATATCCTTGCACCATGGTCTGCATGGTCACCTCCATTCGATGCCGAAGGTTAGACCACCATTATGGCACCTTTATGGCGCGCAGCCTCCCGTCCTGCCCTTCAGGTCAGGGGCAGAACAGGTCATTGGTCAGCGCAAAGACCATCAGCGACAGAATCACCGCAAGCCCCCCCGCCATCAACGCGCGCAAGGCCCGGTCCCCCGGTGGCTTCCCGGTCACCGCCTCCCAAGCGTAAAACACCAGATGCCCGCCATCCAGAACCGGCACCGGAAACAGGTTCATCAACCCTACCGCGACCGAAAGCATGGCGATGAAAAAGATGAAACTCTCCACCCCCTGGCTCGCCGCCGCGCCCGAGGTTTCGGCAATGCCGATCGGCCCGCGCAGGTTGCATGACGAAATCGCCCCCGTCACCATATGCCACATGCCCGAAAGCGAGGTCGTGGCCACATACCATGTGCGGTCCACCCCGATCTGCGCCGCCTCCCAAAGCCCCGGCGTCCGCCGCACCGGCTCGATCCACAGCCCGCCAGAAAGCCCGATCAGCCAGCGGGTCTCGAAACCGCCTTCCGGCCGCGGCAGGTCCATCCGGCGCGGGGTCAGTTCGGTGTCAAACACCTCTCCCGCCCGCCAGATGGTCAGCGTCAGCGTCCGCCCGTCAGAGGCCCCCACAATCTCGCGCAATTGGCCAAAGGCATGGATGGGCTGCCCATCCACCGCCATCACCACATCGCCGCCTTCCAGACCCGCATCAAAGGCCGCCGTCTGTGGCTGTACCGTATCGGCCAGGGGCGGCACCGGATAAGGCCCGTCGAACGCCACTTCCTGCCCGCCGCGCTCCACCACATAGCGCACGCTCGGCGCAGGCGGCAGCGCGCCGGTCACCGCCACCAGCGCCTCAAGGTCCGGCGTCGCCTGCCCCTCGACCGAAAGGATAAGGTCGCCTGCCTCCAAAGTCTGGCCCTCGAACGGCAAGGGCGCCACACGCCCCACCACCGCATCCTCGGTCGCCACACCCGACACCAGCGCCATGCCTGCAAAGATCAAAAGGGCCGAGATGAAGTTGAACAAAGGCCCCGCCGCGACCGTGGCCGTCCGCGCCCACAGCGGCGCGCCCTGCATCGTGCGCCGCCGCTCCGCCGCATCCATCCCCGCAACCGCCGCCCCATCGGGGGCCGAGGCCGCATTGGCATCGCCCAGAAATTTCACATAGCCGCCAAAGGGCAGCGCCGCCACCTGCCAGCGCGTCCCGCGCCGATCCACCCGCGAAAACAGCACCGGCCCGAAGCCCAACGAAAAGACCTCGGCATGAATGCCTGACCAACGGCCGACGATGTAATGGCCATATTCATGGATGGCCACGATGATCGACAGCGCGACCACAAAGGCCACCACCGTCCACAAAAGGCCACCGAAACCGGGAACAAGTCCGATCAAATCCAAAGAAGAAGTCCTTCATTCCTGCGCCGCAGCGCCGATCAGCCCCGAGCGCGGGCAATCTCCCCCGCCCGCACCCGCGCAAGATGGTCCGCGCCAAGGATGTCCTCAAGGGTCATCACGTCCCTTTCAAGGCAAAGCTCTGACGAAACGCGGGCAAGCGTCTCTTCCACGATCCCCGACATCTCCATGAAGCCGATGCCCCCGGCAAGGAAATGATCCAATGCGATTTCCTTCGCCGCGTTGAACACCGCGCCCGAAAGCCCCCGCACCCGCATCACCTCGCGGCAAAGCCGCAGCGCAGGGTACCGCGCAAGGTCGGGCGCGCGGAAGGTAAGCGTTGCAATCTGCGCCAGGTCCAGCCGCGCCACGGGTAGCGCCGCGCGGTCGGGCCAGTTCAGCGCATAGCCGATGGAATGGCGCATATCCGGCGCCCCCATATGCGCCATGATCGCCCCATCTTGGAACCCAACCATGGAATGGATCAGGCTCTCGGGGTGAATGATCACCTCGATCTGGTCCGGCTCCACCCCAAAGAATTCTCGCGTTTCAATGACTTCCAAGGCTTTGTTGAACATGGATGCCGAATCGATCGTGATCCTCTGCCCCATCGCCCAATTCGGATGCGCCAAAGCCTCCGCCACGGTCGCCCGCGCCAAAGCCTCCAGCGGCCAGTCGCGCAACGCCCCCCCCGAAGCGGTCAGGATGATCCGCTCCACCGCCGCGATCTCCTCGCCCACCAGTGCCTGAAAAATCGCCGAATGTTCGCTGTCCACGGGCAGGATCGTGGCCCCCAGCCGCCGCGCCTCGCCCATCAACAGCGGCCCCGCTGTCACAAGGCTTTCCTTATTGGCCAGCGCGAGCCGCCCCCCGTGGCGCAGGGCCCGCATCCCCGGCACCAAACCCGCCGCGCCCACAATCGCGCTCATCACCCAATCGGCGGGCCGGTCCGCGGCCTCGGCAATCGCCGCATCCCCCGCAGCGACCTCCACCCCCGTCCCGGCCAAGGCGTCACGCAAGGCAGGCAAGCAGCTTTCATCCGCGCAGACCGCCACCTCGGCGCGCAAGGCCCGCGCCATCTCCGCCAGCCGCGCCACATTGCGCCCACCCGTCACCGCCACGGTGCGAAACGCCTCTGGCCCACCGGCGCGGGTAATCAGATCAAAGGTGCTTTCCCCAATCGATCCGGTCGCGCCAAAGATGGAAATGGTCCGCATCGCTCAAGGCCCCAGAATTTTCGGCCCCGGCATCGGCAAGGACATGACCAAAGACAACAGCATCACCAGAACAACCGCGCCGATCAGCGCATCGAACCGGTCCAGAAACCCGCCATGGCCGGGGATCAGGCTGGAACTGTCCTTCACCCCCGCACGCCGCTTCAGCCAGCTTTCCGCAATATCGCCCATCTGCCCGGCCAAGGCGACAACGGGCGCAATCATCACCAATTGCCATGGCGCATGGCCGCTCAGCACAAAGAAAGACGACAGGACCATGGCCCCGATCCACCCCGCCACAGTGCCGGACCAGGTTTTCTTCGGGCTGATCGCGGGCCAGAATTTCGGCCCCCCCACGATCCGGCCCACGAAATAGCCCGCAACATCCGACACGATCACCACAAGGACGAGCCACAGGATCGCCGGCATCCCCGGCCCGCGCAGGTCAATCAGCCCATAACCCGCCACCATGATGCAGATGCCATAGAGCGTCGAAATCCGCCGGTCGCGCCGTGGTGTCAGGGCCAAAGCCAACCCCGGCAGGATCAGCAAGGCCGCCGCCAGATCGTCGCGCAAGATCACCGCCCCGGCGAGGCAGGCCGCCGCCAGAACCCCCATCGCCACGGGGGTCCGCCGCCGCCCCGGCGCGGTCATATTGGCCAATTCCCAATACATCACCCCGGTCAAGGCAAAGACCAGCAGATTGAACGACATCCCGCCAAGCCACAGCTCGGATATCCCCACGACAAGCATGAAAACAGCCGAAATCACACGCTTTTTCAGATCGCCCCACCGGGCGACAGGCTCCGGTGCCGTCCCCGTCATGCGCGCGCCACTCCGCCAAAGCGCCGCTCTCGGTTGCCAAAACGCCCGACAATCGCGCCCAGTTCCGCAGGCGTGAAATCCGGCCATAGCGTGGGCGTGAATTCATATTCGGCATAGGCCGTCTGCCACAGCAGAAAGTTGGACGTCCGTGTCTCGCCACTGGTGCGGATCACCAGATCCGGCTCGGGCAAATCCGCCGTATCCAGATAGGAGGAGACAAGCTCATCCGTCACCGCCTCGGGGTCGAGCCGCCCCTCCGCCACTTCCCGCGCGATGACCCTTGTGGCGCGCAAGATCTCGTCACGCCCGCCATAGTTGATCGCCACGGTGAAATTCAGCCGGGACAGGGTCTTGGTGCGCTCCTCGATCCCCTCCATCAGATTTTGCAGCTTGCCATCCAGCTTCGACCGGTCGCCGATGAACCGCATCCGCACCCCTTCCGCCGCCAGTCGGTCCGCCTCCCGCTCGATATAGCGGGCAAAGATCGACATCAGGCCAAGCACTTCCTCGGTAGACCGCTTCCAGTTCTCGGTCGAAAAGGCATAAACCGTCAGCCAGCGAATCCCAAGATCAGGCGCGCAGCGCACGATTTCCTTCACCCGCTCGGCCCCGCGCCGGTGCCCCACAAGCCGGGGCCAGCCCTTCTGCGTGGCCCAACGGCCATTGCCGTCCATGATTATGGCGACATGCTCCGCAGGGCGGGCCCGCTCGCGCGCGCTCTTGTCTATGCTGGCCAAGACCTGCCCCTTTTTGTCAATCGTCGCACCGACACCTGTCGCCATCACGGCCATCCGGGCGCGTCTCGCGCGCCCAAACAGCCCTCAGACCTGCATGATCTCAGCCTGTTTCGTCTCCAGCGTCTGATCCACCAGCTTGATGAACCGGTCGGTCAGTTCCTGCACTTCTTCTTCCCAGAACTTCACATCATCTTCGGAAAGCCCATTCGCCTTGGCCTTCTTGATCTGATCCATCCCGTCCCGGCGCAGGTTGCGCACCGCCACCCGCGCATGTTCGGCATATTGCGCCGCAACCTTGGTCAATTCCTTGCGCCGCTGTTCGTTCAATTCCGGAATGGGCAGCATGATGATCGTGCCATTCAGCTGCGGGTTGATCCCAAGCCCCGACTCCCGGATCGCCTTTTCCACCTTGCCGACCATGCCCTTGTCCCAGACATTGATCGTCACCATCCGCGGTTCCGGCACGTTCACCGTGCCAAGCTGGTTGATCGGCGTCATCTGGCCATAGGCTTCCACCTGAATCGGCTCCAGCATCGCGCCCGAAGCCCGCCCCGTCCGCAGCGAGGCGAACTCCGTCCGCAAGGCGGCAATCGCGCCATCCATCCGGCGCGTCAGATCGTCGGTATCCAGTTCGAATTCGTCAGCCATCTTCGTCCTTCCCTCCGGCGCCGGGGGCAGCCCCTCGCACGGATGCTTCTCTGCTTCTATAGGCCAAGGCCCCGCAGGCCTCCTCAGTCATGCACCAGCGTATAGGTCCCCTGCCCCGCCATGATCCCCCGGAACCCGCCCGGTTCGTTCAGGGCAAAAACGACCAAGGGCATCCGATTGTCCCGCGCCAGGGCAATGGCCGAGGCATCCATGACCTTCAGGTTCTTCTGCAACACATCATCATAGCTGATATCGCCATAGCGCTTGGCATCGGGGTTGGTCTTGGGGTCCTTGTCGTAAATCCCATCCACATTCTTGCCCATGAAAATCGCCTGACAGGCCATCTCACTCGCCCGCAGCGCCGCCGCCGTATCGGTGGTGAAATAGGGGTTGCCCGTGCCGGCGGCAAAGATGCAGACCCGCTTTTTCTCCAGATGCCGCACCGCGCGGCGACGGATATAGGGCTCGCAGACCTGATCCATCGGAATGGCGCTGATCACGCGGGTAAACACCCCCAGCGATTCGAGCGCGGCCTGCATCGCCAGCGCATTCATCACCGTGGCCAGCATCCCCATGTAATCGGCGGTCGTGCGCTCCATCCCCTGCGCGCTGCCTTGCAGGCCGCGAAAGATATTTCCCCCGCCAATCACCATGCAAATCTCGACCCCAAGGTCATGCACCGCCTTCACTTCCCGCGCCACACGCTCCACCGTCGGCGGATGCAGGCCAAAGCCCTGATCCCCCATCAGCGCCTCGCCCGAAATCTTGAGCATGACGCGGCTATATTTGGCCGCCGGATCGAGGGCTGGCTTGTTCATGGAAGGACTCCGCCTGACATTTGGAAGGGATAAGCTTTAGAATTGGACTGGCGCGGAAAATGTCGGAAAACGCCGCCGGGTTCAACCGCCCAGAACCGCCAAACCGGAAAGGATGCCCATGGGCTGGCCACTTGCCACCCTCTCGCGCGAAGCGCCCGTGCTGATCGCAGGCCCCACGGCCAGCGGCAAATCCGCGCTTGCGATGGAATTGGCCGCCCGCGACGGGCGGGTGATCGTCAATGCCGATGCGCTGCAAGTCTATGGCTGTTGGCGCATCCTCACCGCCCGCCCCACGCCAGAGGAGGAAGCCGCCCTCCCCCATGCGCTTTATGGCCAGATCGCCCGCGAAGCGGACTGGTCCGTGGGCCACTGGCTGCGCGCCGTGCAGCCTTACCTTGCCCGCCCCGTGGTGATCGTCGGCGGCACGGGCCTTTATTTCACGGCGCTGACGCAAGGGCTCGCCGAAATCCCCCCGATCCCGCCCGAGGTTCGGGCCGAGGCCGATGCCCTGCGCAGAGCCGATCTGCCCGCCATGCTGGCCGCGATCGACCCCGAAACCGCCGCAAGGATCGACCGCGCCAACCCCGCCCGCATCCAGCGCGCCTGGGAAGTGCTGCGCGCCACCGGCCGGGGCCTTGCCCGCTGGCAATCCGACACCCCCGCCCCCGCCCTGCCCCTGCCGCAGGCCGAGGCGCTGGTCCTGCGCCCCGATGTCGGCTGGCTCAACAGCCGCATCGACCACCGCTTTGATGCCATGATGCAGGCCGGCGCATTGGAAGAAGCCCGCGCCGAACTGCCCTCTTGGAACCCCACCCGCCCCTCTGCCCGCGCGATCGGCGCGCCCGAACTCATCGCCCATCTGCGCGACGAAATCGCCCTTTCCGAAGCGGTAGAGGCCGCCAAACGCGCCAGCCGCCAATATGCCAAGCGCCAGCGCACGTGGTTTCGCAACCG
>JALOTC010000217.1 GCA_025458085.1 Cypionkella sp.
GGCGTTTTCACCTTCACCCGGCTTGCGCCTTCCAGCCCCTTGATCTCGTAAAGGCCAGAGCCGCCGATGATGCCGATCATGGTCTGCATGGGGTTCCCTTTCTTGGTGCAAGGGCACCATAGCCGCCCCAAGCGCCAAAGAAAAAGGGGCGCAAGCGCCGCGCCCCTGTTCCCCACTCTGTCAAACGCCTTAGACCAGCCGCGAATTCTCCACCGCCGCGCGGATGAAATCGGCAAAGAGCGGATGCGGCGCAAAGGGTTTGGATTTCAGCTCGGGGTGAAACTGCACCCCGATGAACCACGGGTGATCCTTCACCTCTACAATCTCGGGCAGGCGGCCATCGGGCGACATGCCGGAAAACACCAACCCGCAAGCCTCCAGCTTGTCGCGATACTGGATGTCCACCTCATAACGGTGGCGGTGGCGTTCCTCGATGGTTGTCGTGCCGTAAACCTCAGCCACGCGCGACCCCTCTTTCAGCGCGGCGCTATAGGCGCCAAGGCGCATCGTACCGCCCTTGGCATCATCGGCCTTGCGCCGAACAGTATGGTTGCCCTGCACCCATTCCTTCAGGTGATAGACCACAGGCGTGAACCGCTTGGCCCCCGCCTCATGGTCAAATTCCTCGGACCCGGCATTGTCCAACCCTGCCAGATGGCGCGCGGATTCGATCACCGCCATCTGCATCCCCAAGCAAATGCCAAGATACGGCACCTTGCGTTCGCGGGCGAATTGCGCGGCCTTGATCTTGCCTTCGGTCCCCCGCTCGCCAAAGCCGCCGGGCACCAGAACGGCATGGAAATTCTGCAGATAGGGGGCGGGGTCCTCACGCTCGAAAATTTCGGCATCGATCCATTCCGCGCGCACCTTGGTGCGGTTGGCCATGCCGCCATGCGTCAGCGCCTCGGCAATCGACTTATAGGCATCTTCCAACTGCGTATATTTGCCCACAATCGCCACCCGCACTTCGCCCTCGGGGTGGGTGATGCGGTCCATCACATCTTCCCAGCGGGCCAGATTGGGCTTTGGCGCGGGCGTGATGCCAAAAGCATCCAGCACCGCCTGATTTGCGCACATTGCAGAACAGCGCGATCTTCTCCCGCTCCCGATCCGGGATCGGATGTTCGCTGCGGCAAACCAGAACATCGGGCGCAAGGCCGATGGACTGCAATTCCTTCACACTATGCTGCGTGGGCTTGGTCTTCAGCTCCCCGCTCGCCGCCAGATAGGGCAGCAGCGTCAGATGCATCAGGATCGATTGGCCACGGGGCCGTTCGTGAATAAACTGCCGGATCGCCTCGAAAAACGGCAGGCCCTCGATATCGCCCACCGTGCCGCCAATCTCGCACAGCATGAAATCCACCTCCTCATCGCCAATGCGCAGGAAGTCTTTGATTTCATTCGTCACATGCGGAATGACCTGAATGGTCTTGCCAAGGTAATCCCCGCGCCGTTCCTTCCATGTTCAAAGGGCGACATCGTGCCGGGGTCCACGTTCAGATAGGGGTCAAGCTTGCGCAGGCGCACCGTATAGCCCCGCGCCTGAAGCAAAGCGCCCAAAGCCGCCGAGGCCAAGCCTTTGCCGAGCGAAGAGACAACGCCCCCGGTGATGAAAATATAACGCGCCATGGGGGCCTCCCGTGAATCGATTCGGTTCATGCAAATCGCAGCACCACGGGAGTCAGGTCCTAGACCAGACAAACACGGTTGGCAACAGCAACGCTATATGCTGTCAGAAATACCCGAGGGGCGACAAAGGATAGTGGTCAGTTATCCGCGCGCGGGGGCGTCAGCGGGGCATCCGTCGGCACCGGCGGCAGAAGGTCGGTGCCCGCAGGGGCCACGGGGGCCTCAGGCGCCCGCGCCGGTGCGCCGATCTGGTCGATCACCGAACTCGATCCGGCATCCGAGGCAGCAATCACCGTCAGCGCGATCGAGGTGCAGATGAAGGCCACGGCAAAGGCCCATGTCAGCTTGGTCAAGGCATTGGCTGCCGACCGGCCGCTCATCACGCCGCCGCCACCGCCGCCGCCCATGCCCAAGCCACCCCCTTCGGAGCGCTGCATCAGCACGACGCCGATCAACAGCAACGCAAGGATCAGGTGGATGGTAAGGATGACGTTTTCCATGCCGACGCTCGTTCAGGACCTTAAGCCGCCTATCTAGGGGCAAGGCGGGCAAGGCGCAAGGCCAAAGGGCGGCCAAAGGCGCGCGCAGGCGGGCAGGGCGGCGTCACACCGCACCGATCCACCGCGCCAGCGCCACCAATGCCACGCCCACAGCCACCGCGCCAAGGCCGATCATCCGCCGCTGTTCGCGCGACAGCCGCGCCAGCAGTGCCAGCACCTCCTCCAGACGCGAAGGGGCCAGCGCAAGCGCCAGCCCCTCCATCACAAACACCAGCCCAAGGGCCAGGATCACCCATGTCATTGCGACGGCGGCACCACAGCCCCCCGCGTAGCCGGCGCATCGGGCGAGCGCAGATAGTCAAAGAACGCGCTGTCCGGCTGCATCACGATCGACGAATTCCCCGTCTGCAACGACCGTTCGTACGAGGTGAGCGACCGCGTGAAGGCAAAGAACTCCGGGTCGCGGCCAAAGGCTTCGGCGTAAATTGCGTTGCGCTCGGCATCGGCCTCACCGCGGATCACCTCTGCCTGACGCCGCGCGTCCGAGGTCAGTTCCTTCCCGTTCGCGTTCTGCCCGCATCCGGGCAAAGGTCGCGGCAAGGTTCTGCTCCGGCAGGTCGGTCCGGGTCAGACGCACGTCGATGATCTCGATCCCCAAGGCCCCCGCCTCGCTGCGCGCCCGGTCGCGGATCTGGTTCATCAGCGCGGTCCGGTCCTCTGACAGCACGCGGTTCGATGGCACCGAACCCAGAACCTCGCGGATCGCGGCGTTCAAAATCCGGTCAAGCCGCGACTGCGCCGCTTCCACGCCACCGGCACCTACCGCCTCGCGGAAATCCACCAGATTGACAATCCGCCAGCGGGCGAAAGCATCGACCACAAGCCGGCGGTCATCCAAAGGCGTCACTTCCAAAGGCTGCGCCTGAAGGCCCAGAATACGGTCGTCATACCGCACAACTTCTTGGATCAGCGGGATTTTAAAGCCCAAACCGGGCGTCTCTTTCACCTGCTTGACCTGACCGAATTGCAGGACCAGCACGCGCTCACGCTCATCCACGATGAACAGGGATGACAGCGCCGTGGCGCCCAGAACCGCCAGAACGGGAAGAATGATCTGCGCTTTCATCAGTTGGTCGCCCCCTGCGTTGCAGCAGCGACCGGCGCGGTCGGCGCCGGACGGCTCAGTTCATTCAGCGGCAGGAAGGGCACCACGCCCTGACCGCCCTCGCCACTCTGGACACCATCCAGAATGACCTTGTTCATGCTGCCAAAGACCCGTTCCATGGTTTCCAGATACATCCGTTTCCGGGTCACATCCGGGGCCTTCACATATTCCTCATAAACCGAAAGGAAGCGGCTCGCCTCACCTTGCGCATTGTTCACCACCTGCGCGCGATAGGCTTCGGCCTCTTCCAACAGCCGTGCCGCCTCACCGCGTGCGCCTGCGGTCACGCGGTTGGCATAGGCATCGGCCTCTTTCTCCAGCCGGTCCCGCTCCTGCTGCGCGGCCTGCACCGCGCGGAAGGCATCAATCACCTCGGCGGGCGGATCGGCCTTTTCAAAGTTCACACGAATGACCGACAGCCCCGCATCATAGCTGTCCAGCGTCGCCTGAATCTGCGTCCGCACATCTTGCGCAATCGCGCCCCGGTCCCGGTTCAGGATCGGCGCAAGCTCCGACCGCGCGATGATGTCGCGCATCGCGGATTCCGATACCGCCCGGATCGTGTCCGCCGGATCGGCCAGATTGAACAGATATTTCGACGGGTCCGAAATGTTCCAAACCACCTGGAACCCGATATCGACGATGTTCTGGTCACGGGTCAGCATCAAGCCGCCATCCTCACCCGCGCGGCCAAGGCCGACATCGGTCTGGCGTTCATTGGTGACCTGCACGATTTCCGCCGTCACCAGCGGCCAAGGCGCAAAGTTCAGACCGGGGTTCCCGATGCCCGAAAACTCGCCAAGGAACAGTTCCACCGAACGCTCTTCCGGGCGCACCGTATAGAAGGACGCATAGGACCAAACCGCAATCGCCGCGATCACGCCCAAGGCCACGCCCTGCTTGGTGATCCGCGGGCCATCGCCGCCCCGGCCACCGCCGCCGCCGCCATTCAGCCCGCCCCGGCCCTTGCCGCCCATCAGGACGCGCAACTGCTCTTGCCCCTTTTTCACGATCTCGTCGATTTCGGGCATCTGGGGCCCTTCGCCGGGCTTACGCCCCCCGGCGGGACGGCGGTCATCATCCCCGCGCCCCCCATTGCCCCGATCATCACCGCCCGAGCCGCCACCGCCGCCCCAGGGACCTCCGCTTGCCATAGGTCTCAAACCCTTCCTGATTTACGCTTGTTGCAATAACTGGTCATTCCTCGGGGGAATTCAAGCAAATGCCTGTGACCATCCCATCATTCACGCGCGCCGCACCGGCGCACGCATGGTGACAAGTTCCTCCGCCATGGTCGGATGCACCGCCACCGTGCGGTCAAAATCCTCTTTCGTGGCCCCCATCTTCACCGCAATCGCCGCCAACTGGATCATCTCGCCCGCCTCAGGTGCTACGATATGGCACCCCAAAACCCGCCGCGTCTCGGCGCAGACGATCAGCTTCATCAACACCCGCGCAGGCTCCCCGGCAAAAGAGGACCGCATCGGCTTGAAACTCGTCGCATAAACCTCGATTGGCCCGCGCTCCCGCGCGGCCTCCTCGGTCAACCCCACGGTGCCAAGCTCCGGCTGGGTAAAGACCGCCATCGGGATCAGATCATGGTCCACCGGCGTGGGCTGGCCCTCAAAGACCGTGCGGGTAAAGGCCATCCCCTCGCGGATCGCCACCGGCGTCAGGTTCACCCGGTCCGTCACATCGCCAATCGCAAAGACCGAAGGCACCCCGGTCTGGCTATAGGCATCCACCTTGATCTCGCCCCGCCGACCGATCTCGACGCCCAAATACCCATTCGTGGCCTTCACCCAAACCGGCGCGCCCTTGGCCCCGCCCTTGGGCAACAGCGCCGCTGCATGGCCCGCCTCGCCGCCCCGCGCGGCCCCCGCCATCGCCTCAGCCTCCGCCATGGCCACGATATTCGTGCCCAGATGCAGGTCGATGCCCTGCGCACGCATGGCTTCGGCCACCAGCCCCCGCGCCTCATCGTCAAAGCCGCGCAGGATCTGCGCCCCGCGATAGAATTGCGTCACCTGCACGCCCAAGCCATTCAGAATACAGGCCATCTCACAGGCGATGAACCCGCCCCCGACGATCAGAATGGATGTCGGCAGGCGCTCCAGCAGAAAGATATCATCCGACACCAGCCCCAGATGGGCATTGGGCAGATCGGGCCGCTCCGGCCGCCCGCCGGTCGCAATCAGGATATGGCGCGCGCTGATCCGCTGCCCATCGGCCAGTTCCACCTCATGCGCCGCCACCAGCCGCGCGCGCTGGGAATGGACCACCACGCCCGACCCCTCCAGCAGCCGCCGATACACACCCTCCAGCCGGTCCAGTTCCGCATGCAGCTTGCCGCGAAATGCCCCCCAGTCAAAGCTGCCATCGGGAATATCCCAGCCATAGGCCCGCGCCTCGCCCGGCATCTCGCGGAAACTGCTCGCAAAAACCATCAGCTTTTTCGGCACGCAGCCGCGGATCACACAGGTCCCGCCCATCCGGCTTTCCTCGGCCAGCGCGACCTTGGCCCCCGTCGCCGCCGCCATTCGCGCCGCCCGCACCCCGCCCGATCCGCCTCCGATCACGAAAAGATCGACGTCAAAAGCCATGACCTGCCCTCCTTTTACCTGCGCCTTATGTCACGCTTCCCAAGAGGGGACCAGACCGAGCACCCGACCAGACCCCGTCGCGCCGCAGGCCAGATCCGCCCCCGAACCTCCCTGCGCCTTCCCCGTGCGCCTTCCCCGTGCGCCTTCCCCGTGCGCCTTCCCCGTGCGCCTTCCCCGTGCGTCTTCCCCGTGCGCCTCCCCCGTGCGCCTGCCCCGCGCACCCCCCTGCTCCTGCCCCCTTCATCTTGGCCCAAATACTCTCGGGAGGGGTCCGGGGAGGGCAGACAGCCCTCCCCGGGGTATATCCAAGAGAGACGGGGGTCGGGCAGACAGCCCTCCCCGGGGTATATCCAAGAGAAACAGGGGTCAGGCAGACAGCCCGCCCGGGCTCAATCCAGATCGGCGAAAATATTGGCGCTCGGCGCGAATTCCACGCGCTCATCCTCGGTCTCGCCCGAGTTGATATCCTTCACTGTCACCCGCCCATCGCCATGGCCCACGACGACGATGTCGCAAATGTCGATGAAGAGCCCATTTTCCACCACACCCGGAATCTGGTTCAACACAAGCGACAATTGCCGCGGGTTCCCGATCCGCTTCAGATGCAGGTCAAGGATATAGTTGGACTCATCCGTCAGCAGCGGGCGGTCGCCATTCATCCGCAGGCTGACCTCGCGGTTCATCACATCCATGCTGACCAGCGTTTCCTCGACCAAGGCCTTGGTCGTCTGCCAGCCAAAGGGGATCACCTCGATGGGCAGCGGAAAAGCGCCCAACTGCGCCACTTCCTTGGCGGCATCGGCAATCACGATCATCTGGTCGCTGGCGGTCGCCACGATCTTTTCCTGCAACAGCGCCGCCCCGCCACCCTTGATCAGCGCAAGGTTGGGGTCGAACTCATCGGCCCCGTCAATCGTCATGTCGAGCCACTTCGCCTCGTCCAGCGTGGTCAGGGGAATCCCCAATTGCCGCGCCAGTTCCGCCGTCCGGCTCGAGGTTGGCACGCCCACCACCCGCAAATCCTCCTCGCGGATCCGCTCGGCCAAGCAGCGCACCATCCATGCGGCGGTTGACCCGGTCCCCAGCCCCAGTTTCATCCCGCTTTCCACAAAGGCTGTCGCGCGCTGGGCTGCCAGAAACTTGGCCTTATCGATGGGGGAAAGTTCGGCGGGCATGGGCGATTCCTTGGCAGCAAAGGGGCGGATTGCGCCCGCCTTATAGGATCTCGCCGCCCCCCATGCGAGTCGCATTTGCCCCCGCTGCGCAGGCGGCCATGGCGCGGATCGCCCCCATATGTCGTTTTATGGCTTGGGGTCCGCCCGCCTTTCCCCCATCTTCCGCCAAAGGG
>JALOTC010000218.1 GCA_025458085.1 Cypionkella sp.
GCCCGCGCGTCTGGCGCAGGAACTCGCCCGCGTCACCAGCCGCGCCCAGGGCATTTGGGCCGAGGCGCGCGCCCAAGACGACATCCCCGCCTTCCTGCCCACCTTGGCCGAGGTCATCCGCCTGCGCCAAGAAGAGGCCGATTGCCTCGCCAATGGCCGCAGCCGTTACGACGCGCTTTTGGATGATTACGAACCCGGTACCACGGCCCAAAGCATCGGCGCCATGTTCGCCCGCATGCGCCCCCGGCTCGTCGCCCTTCGCGAAAGGCTCCTCGCCGCACCTTTCCAACCCGCGCCGCTGACGGGCCACTTCCCCGAAGCCAACCAACTTGCGCTCGCCCGCAGTTTGGCCGATGCCTTCGGCTATGACTGGTCGCGCGGCCGCATCGACCTTGCCGTGCATCCGTTCAGCTCCGGCTCGGGCGACGACAGCCGCATCACCACCCGCGTCGTGGAATCAGACCCTTTCAACTGCTTCTACTCCACCATCCACGAAGTCGGGCATAGCTGCTACGAACTCGGCATCGACCCCGCCTACCGCCTGACCCCCCTTGGCGCAGGCGTCAGCATGGGCGTCCATGAAAGCCAAAGCCGCATCTATGAAAACCAGATCGGCCGCAGCCGCGCCTTCACCGGCTGGCTTTTCACGCGAATGACCGAAAGCTTCGGCCCCCTCTCCACCCCCGATGCCGAGGCCTTCTACGCCGCCGTCAACCGCGTGCAGCCCGGCTTCATCCGGACCGAGGCGGATGAGGTCCATTACAACCTCCACATCATGATGCGCTTCGATCTTGAACGCGCGCTCATCGCGGGCGACCTTGCGGTGAAAGACCTCGAGGCCGCGTGGAACGACCGCTTCCTTGCCGATTTCGGCGTGGCGGTGGACCGCCCGCGCCACGGAATGCTGCAAGACGTGCATTGGTCCGTGGGCCTGTTTGGCTATTTCCCGACCTATACTTTGGGAAATGTCTATGCAGGCTGCCTGATGAAGGCCCTGTCCAAGGCCGTGCCAGAGGCCGAGTCCCACCTCGCCCGCGGCGATGCCCGCCCGCTCACCCACTGGCTGCGCGAAAACCTGCAACGCCACGGCGGATTGTATGAGCCGCGCGACACCATCCGCCGCGCCTGCGGCTTTGACCCCGATGAAGGCCCGCTGCTCGACTATCTGGAGGCGAAGTTCGAAGCCATCTACCGCCTCTGACCCTGCTCTGCCCAAGCCCCCTTCATCTTGGCCAAAATACTCTCGGGAGGGGTTTGGGGAGGGCAGACAGCCCTCCCCAAGGGCGGGAGGGGTTTGGGGAGAGCAGACAGCCCTCCGGAGAGCAGACAGCCCTCCCCAAGTGTCATCAAGCAGACCAAGGGCTGATCACGCCCAATCCGGCTTGCGCTTTTCCAAGAACGCGCAAATCCCCTCATCCGTGTCGCGCAGCGCCATATTCTGCGCCATCACCTCTCCGGTCAGCGCATAGGCCCGGTCCAAGGGCAGACCGATCTGGTCGTAGAACGCACCCTTCCCCATCCGCACCGCAGCGGGAAGCTTCGCGGCCACCGTCGCGGCCAAGGCGCGGGTCGCGGCCTCCAAATCTTCGGGTGCCGCGACGCGGTTGATCAACCCCACCTCCCGCGCGCGGGCGGCATCCAGAAATTCCCCCGTGGTCAGCATCTCAAACGCCACGGCAGGTGGCACCTTGCGGGTCAGCGCGACCATCGGCGTCGAACAGAATAGCCCGATATTCACCCCATTCACGCCAAAGCGTGTGCCCTCCGCCGCCACGGCCATGTCACAACTCGCCACCAATTGGCAGCCCGCCGCCGTTGCAATGCCATGCACCTCGGCAATCACGGGCTGGGGCAGGGCGGGGATTTTCTGCATCATCGCCGCACAGCGCGCGAAAAGATCACGAAACCCCGCCGCCCCGCCATCCTCGGCCTGCCGCATCGCCTGCATCTCGCGCAGATCATGGCCCGCGCAAAAGGCTCGCCCCGTGCCTCGCAAGATCACCGCGTGAATATGCCGCTCGCCCGCCAATCGGTCCAATTCCGCCGACAGCGCCGCAATCATCGCATCCGACAGCGCATTCAACGTGCCGGGGTCGTTCAGCGTCAGCCGCGCCACCGCCCCCTCATCCTCCCGCAGCAAAAGTTCCGTCATCCGCACCCCTCCCGATTGCAGCCGCCACAATTTGCGTCAAAGCTTAGGCGCAACCGCAGAGGGGAGAAAGCCTTGACCTTGCAGATGGATGCCGCCGCCCTGACCGATTTCATTCGCGCCGAATTCGGTCAGGTCGCCCCCGATTTCGCGGTAGAGGCCGTCGCGCCTCAGACCCTGACCCTGCGCCTCAAGGTGGACGAGCGCCACCTGCGACCCGGCGGTACCGTCTCTGGCCCTGCGATCTTCGCGCTGGCCGATGTGGCCATGTATCTGGCGATTCTGTCCCGCATCGGCCCCGTGGCACTGGCCGTGACCACGAATTGCAGCATCGACTTCATGCGCAAACCCGCCGCGGGCCGGGACCTCTTGGCCGAGGCGCGCATCCTCAAACTCGGGCGCAGTCTGGCCGTCGGCGATGTGCTGGTCTTTTCCGAAGGCGGCTCCGACCCTGTGGCCCGGGCGGGACTGACCTATTCCATCCCGCCGCGCTAGGCGCTTTTGCCGAAGGTAGGGTCTCTGGACCAGCGCCGGGGAGGGCTGTCTGCCCTCCCCGGACCCCTCCCGAGGATATTTGGAAACAGATGAAGATGGCGAGGCGCGCGAGTCGGCCCTTTATTTCTTGCGGGTAAAGCGGCCTTCGATCTGCGCGCCGCTTTCGATCACCAAGGCACCATAGGCCACGTCGGCACCGACCTGCGCGCTGGCCCTGAGGGTAAAGGTGCCTGCGTCCACATCGCCATCCAGCTTGCCGCGCACTTCGACCGCTTCGGCCTTCACGCTGCCGTTCATCCGGCCATCGGCCGTGATCGAGAGGCCGCGTGCTGTGATATTGCCTTCCACCTCTCCGGCCATTTCGATGTCGCCGGATGAGCTGATCTCCCCCGAAATCTTCAAATCGGCGGCGAAGACGGATTTTGTATTGGATGCCCGAGGCTGCGGAGCGGCAGTCGGATCGGCAGATTTGGTGAACATGGCGGACCTCTCAAGATTGGGGCGATAAGGGCCGAACCTGCCCCTGTGGTCAAGGCCCGCACCCGGATAGGCCATCAAACTGGCGTGGATTGGCAAGGCAAAGGTCGCAGATGGGCCTGAGCCGGGGGTGGCTTTGCGCTCTCATGGGCCAGAGCAACAGCGACGGCGCAGCGCAAAGGGAAAGACGTCATGCCCCAGGATCCGTTTTTTACCCCGGTTTCCGGTTTCGATCTGCCGCGATTCGCGGGTGTGCCCACCTTCATGCGCCTGCCGCATGTACCGCCGGGCCATCCCCGCTTTGCCGAGGTGCAGATCGGCCTGATTGGCGCGCCTTGGGATGGTGGCACCACAAACCGCCCCGGTCCCCGCCACGGCCCCCGCGCGCTGCGCGATGCCAGCACCATGATGCGCGCGCAAAACGGAGTGACCGGGGTTCGCCCCTTCGAGGCAGCCGCTTGCGCCGATCTGGGCGATGTGCCGCCCAATCCGGCTGATCTGATGGATAGCCTCGCCCGGATGGAACGCTTCTATACCGAGGTGCGCGCCGCAGGCATCCGCCCGCTCACCGCCGGGGGCGATCATCTGTGCAGCCTGCCCATCCTGCGCGCGCTGGCCAAGGGGCGTCCCTTGGGGATGATCCACTTCGACAGCCATACCGAT
>JALOTC010000080.1 GCA_025458085.1 Cypionkella sp.
ACGGGCTGGAATTTCGTATTCGCGCCTACAACGGGCAGGATCGGCCCGAAACGGGTCATCGCGGCAAAGCGATTAAAGAACTGATCTTCCGTGCCAAAAATCACCGAAGGCCGCAGGATCACCGCCTGCGGGAAAGCCGCCAGAACCGCCGCCTCCCCCTTGGCCTTGGTGCGGGCATAGTCGCTGTCGCTGCCTGCATCCGCCCCGATGGCCGAAAGTTGGACCAAGCGCTGAACCCCCAGCTCCGCTGCAATCCGTGCCACGCGCCCCGCCCCTTCGGCCTGCACGGCATCAAAGCGGTTCTTGCCAACGGCATTGAGGATGCCCACGCAGTTCACCACCGCATCGGCCCCCAGCATCGCCGCGCGCACACTGGCATCATCGCGGATATTGCACAGCACCGGCTCTACCTGCCCCGGCACGCCATAGGGGCGGACAAAGATCGCATCATTGGGCCGGCGCACCGCCACACGGATACGCCAGCCATCAGCGGCCAGCCGCCGCGCGATATAGCGGCCCACAAAACCCGAACCGCCATAGATCGTGACAAGCTTGCTCATCCGCGAAACCCTTCCTCAAGGTCCTTGCAAAACATGGGCCTTCCATAGCTTTCACGCCCCCCTCGGGCAAGACCAAAGGGGCCCGAACCCCCCGCGACAAATTTCTTCGACCCCCGCTTTCGCCCCGTTGACACCCCCGCGCCGGGCGCATAAACACCGCGGCACGACATCGCCCAGATGGCGGAATTGGTAGACGCGCTGGTTTCAGGTACCAGTGCCGCAAGGCGTGGAGGTTCGAGTCCTCTTCTGGGCACCATTCGCCAAAGGTGCGGTCCGCAAGGTCCGCACCTTTTGCCTTTCCGGGGTTCCCTGATGGCCATCCACCTGCACAAATCCGATCTTCCCGATGGCCTGACCTTTGGCCCCATCGTCGCCATTGATACCGAGACGATGGGCCTTGATCCCCGGCGCGACAGGCTGTGTGTCGTGCAACTCTCCGATGGCAATGGCGACGCCCATCTGGTGCAGATCGCCCCCGGCCAGACCCGTGCGCCGAACCTTGAACACCTGCTGACCGACCCTGCCACGTTAAAGCTTTTTCACTTTGGCCGGTTTGACATTGCGGCGCTGCAAAAGGCCTTTGGCGTGACCACCGCGCCGGTCTGGTGCACCAAGATCGCCTCGCGCCTGATCCGCACCTTTACCGATCGGCACGGGCTGAAATACCTCTTGGCGGAACTGGTGGGGGTCGATGTCTCCAAGCAGCAGCAGACAAGCGATTGGGGCGCGGCGGAGCTGACCGAGGCGCAGAAGGAATATGCCGCGTCAGACGTGCTTTACCTGCATGCGCTGAAGGAAGAGCTTGAAAAGCGTCTGATCCGCGAAAACCGTATGGACCTTGCCCAGCGTTTGTTCGATTTCCTGCCTACACGGGCGGAACTTGACCTTTTGGGGTGGGACGAGCCGAACGACATCTTTCACCACTAGGCGGGTCCCTGCCAGATAGCGCCTCGGCGCTTGGCCTTGGGCGGGGGTGGGGGTAGTTTCCGGGCCAAAGGAACCGGCATGGCGACGATGAACAAGCCCGACACCCATTCCCGGCTGATCGCCTTTTTGAAGGTGGCCTTGCCGCTTTTGGCGCTGGCCTTGCTGTCGTCCCTGTTCCTTTTGTCGCGCAGCATCAACCCCGAGGATGCGATCCCCTATTCCGAGGTGGATGTCGAAGATCGCTTGCGCGAACCGCGCATGACCCAACCCGCCTATGCCGGGGTTACAGAGGATGGGGCCGCGCTGACACTTTCGGCGGGCGAATTGCGCCCGCGCCCCGACGATCCCAGATCGGCCAAGGCACTGGGCCTTGTGGGCGCCTTGGAAACGCCAGATGGGCGCAAGACAGACCTTTCGGCAGGGCAGGCAGAGCTTGAGGCAGAACTTGGGGAGATCCTCCTGTCAGGTGGGGTCGAAATCCGGCAGGCAACAGGCTGGACAGTGACAACCGACAGCATGACCTTGCGCACCGACCGCACCTCACTTACCGCGACCACCCCCGTCGCCGCCGAAGGGCCAGCAGGCCGGATCACCGCGAATGGCATGAACCTGACCCAGAACCCCGAAGGATCAGGCGGATATGTTCTGGTTTTCAACGGCGCGGTGAAGCTGTTATACCAGCCCGGCAAATGAGATCCCTTCCGTGAACAGGTCGCCGATGTTGAGGCTTTTTCCTGCGCTTCTGTCCCTCGCCCTTATGGCGGGGCCTGCTCTGGCGCAGCAGGCCGATGTGCGCTTTGGCGGGCTGCGGCAGGATACGACCCTGCCGGTCGAGGTGAATGCCGATCAGCTTTCGGTTGATCAGGCCAATGGCCGCGCGGTGTTTTCCGGCAATGTGATCGTGACACAGGGCGACATGCGCCTGACCGCCGGACAGATCGAGGTGATCTATGCCGAAGGCACGACCGGGATCGAAAGGCTGGAGGCGACAGGCGGGGTCACGCTGGTCAGCCCGCAAGATGCCGCCGAGTCGCGCGAGGCGATCTATACGATCGACTCCGGCATGGTGGTCATGACGGGCGCTGTCCTCCTGACCCAAGGCGATGCAGCGATTTCTGGCGAAAGGCTGACCGTCAACCTAAAGGATGGGACGGGCAAGATGGATGGCCGCGTGCGGACCATCTTTACCCCCGGATCGGGCAACCGCCCGTGACCAAACTGCCCCCCCTTACCGTCACCGATGGCAGCGCGGGTCTGCGCATCCGGCATCTGCGCAAGAGCTATAAGCGCCGCCCTGTGATCCGCGATGTGAGCATGGACCTTGACCGGGGCGAGGTGGTTGCCCTCCTTGGCCCGAACGGTTCGGGCAAGACGACGTGCTTTTACTCCATTGCCGGTCTGGTGACGCCCGAAGGCGGGCAGGTCATCATCGATGGCAAGGATGTGACAACCCTGCCGATGTATCGCCGCGCGCGGTTGGGGATCGGCTATCTGCCACAGGAAGTGTCGATCTTCCGGGGTCTGAATGTCGAAGACAATATCATGGCCGTGCTGGAGATCGTCGAAGCCGACCCGCACAAGCGCCGGGAACGCCTGGAAGAACTGTTGTCTGAATTCTCTATTTCTCACCTTCGGCAGGCCCCCGCGCTCGCCCTGTCCGGGGGCGAACGGCGGCGGGTGGAAATCGCGCGCTGCTTGGCCGCGAATCCAAAATACCTTCTGCTCGACGAACCCTTTGCCGGGGTGGACCCGATTGCCGTGGGTGAGATTCGGCATTTGGTCCATGATCTGAAATCGCGCGGCATCGGCGTTCTGATCACCGATCACAACGTGCGCGAGACGCTGGAGATCGTTGACCGCGCCTATATCCTCCATGATGGGGCCGTTTTGAAAAGCGGCACAACGGAGGAGATCGTCCGCGACGAGATGGTGCGGCGGGTCTATCTGGGCCAGAATTTCAGAATGAACTGATCGTCACGCTTCTGTCACTTTGATCTGTTGACAACCGGCCTGCCCCTGTCGCCAAATAGGGGCAAGATGCGAGCGATACCCGCCACGTGCCCGCCCTGCCCAGACGCCGCCCTACGGCACGGCACCCTTGCGGCAATGGCAGAGGCGCCCCACCTGAATTCAAAGCCCTGTTCCCCGGTGAACCCCACCGGCGCAGGGAGAAGCCGCGCGGAGGAGACATCATGCGCTATCAGATCAGTGGCAAAAGCATCGACATTGGCGAGGCCCTTCAGACCCATGTGAAGGCCGAACTGGGCGAGGTGGTCGAAAAGTACGCACAGCGCCCCACCGAAGCCATCGTGGTCTTTTCCAAGGTCGCGCATGAATATGTCTGCGAAGCGACGATCCACCTGTCCACGGGGCTGAATGCGGCGGCCAAGGGCCATGCCTCTGAAATCTACGCCGCCTTTGAATCCTGCCGTGAAAAGATGGACAAGCAGTTGCGCCGCTACAAGCGCCGCATCCGCAACCATCACTCGGCGCGCACGTCGCCGGTTGAATTCGGCGGTGGCTCCTCGTATATCCTCGCGCCAACCGAGGACCATGAGGATTCCGAACCCGATACGCTTCAGCCGATCGTCATTGCCGAGATGGAGACGAAGATTCCTTCGATCACCGTGGGCGAGGCCGTGATGCAGATGGAGCTTGCCGGGCAAAAGATGCTCGTGTTCCGCAATGAAGGGCATGGTGGCGTGAATGTCGTGTACCGTCGTGATGACGGAAACATCGGCTGGATCGATCCGCGCAACAGCAAGTAAGGGGCCAACGCGCCCCGGGGAACCGACTATCCATGGAACTATCCAAGCTACTTGTGCCGGGCGCCGTGCGCGTCTTCGGGCAAATGACAAGCAAGAAGCGGCTCTTTCAAGAGCTGGGAGACATGGTGGCCGGAAGCTATGGCCTGTCTGCTGCGGTTGCGGTGGATGGCCTGCAAGAACGCGAAAGCCTTGGCCCAACCGGTGTGGGCCATGGCATCGCCTTGCCTCATGCCCGGCTGGAAGATCTTGACCGGATCGTCGGGGTCTTTGTGCGGCTGGAGAGACCGCTTGATTACGACAGTGTCGACCGGCAACCCGTTGACCTGATCTTTGCGCTCTTCGCACCCAAAGATTCGGGGGTGGATCACCTCAAGGCCCTGGCGCTGGTCAGCCGCACGATGCGGGACCAGGCGACTGTGGCAAAGCTTCGGGCCAATACCGATCCGGCCAAGCTTTACGCCATCCTGACCGAGTCGAAGGCCCCGCAGGCCGCCTGATCAGGCGGCCCAATCCCGAAAACCAAAGGCCACATAATCACGCGCATAGGCTTCGCGGGCGGCGGCTTCGATGTCTTCATCGTAGATCGCGGCCAGACGCGGATCCGGGGCTGCATGAGGAACAGGTGGGCACTCCGGAAGGCCAATTTCCGTTGCGAGGAAAGCAAGCCCTTCGGCAAGGCGATCCTCTCGCAGTACAAGATCAGGGGTCTGGAACTGCGCAAAGCCTTGGAGGATGGCGGATTGGCTGGCCCAATGCGGGTCCACCCGTAGCCCTGTCTGGCCTGACAGGTTCAGCTTGAGCCATTTCAGAAAGGCCAGAAATCCCGCCCGATGGGCCTTTGCATCAGGGTAATCCTGCCCAATAGGCGGAAGGGGCAGTTTGTGGATCTTTTCCAGCTGGCTGCGCAAGTCGCGGAAATTGCCGTGCAGGATCTGTTCCTGAAAGGCGGCGAAGGCCCGCGCAACCGGGTGGCGCAGCACGGTAAAGGCGCGGTGGCGCGGCCGTGCCTTCTTCCATTGCCGCAGCGACTTTTGAGTGAAATCACCTTCGACTCCCCCAAGCGCGGACAGCCAACTCGTCACAGCCGCCTCTGGCCCCGACCGTACCGGCATGAACAACAAAGGCGCGCGGCGAGCCGCCACAAAGGCCGGCACCATCGCGGCGCGGCGCGGTTCGAAATTCGGGGTGCGCGACAGGTTGAACCTGTCCATCCGCGCAAGAGCCTGTTCCATCTCGACCGGGTTGGCGACCTTCTGGGCGATTTCCTCGGGGTTTTGCTTTTTCAGGCTCGCATCCAGCGCCTCAAGCGGCGGCACACCCAAAAATGCGGCAAGACCGTTCAGGATTTCCAGATCGTTGATGTCTTCATAATCGATCCAGAAAGCAGTCTGCCCGGTGACCTGCAAGCCTCTTAGAATGCGCAGCTGAAAGGCTTGCAGATCGGCCAGATGCACTTCGAACTCACGCGCATCAAAGCGGGCCTGCGCTGATTTCAGGTTCTTGGCATTGGTCAGTTTCCACTGACCGGTTTCTTGGGCGATCTTTAGGCTGACATAGCTTTCCACGGGGTTCCGCGTGAGGACGATTTTCGCGCAGCGTTCATCTTCCAGTACCGGCTCAAAGACCCGCGGATCGTGGTCGTGGAAATAGCGAAAACCCGAAATCCCCCCAGACGTGGCCCGCATCGCACGGACAAGCGCCATCGGATCAGCAGCCCTGTCGATTAGCGAAAAGCCGAGGAATTCGGTCTTGTCTTTCTGGCCGATGAAATAAGGATTAAACACCTCGCCATGACAAGTGACCCCGGTCATGGCATTGAGATTGGCCTCAAGGAAATTCGATCCGGTTCGCATTGCCGCGAACATCACAAAGCTGTCGAAACGTGTTTTCACTCACTTCACCAGATAGGGGCGGCCCCGGCGTGGGTTGGCAGGCTTTGGATCGTCATTCACGGGGAAATCGCCCATGAGGACGGGCTGCATTCCCTGATTACGCAGGTTTTGAAGGAACTGCCCAAAGCCAGACAGATCGGCCAGACGCGGGGCTTCGGTCAAGCGGCGGCCCTGTCGGGGACCAATTTCATCGATGATGGTCTGTAACGGTTCCATCGGATTTTCCACAAAATCGGCCAAGGTCCAGATACGGACACGCGCCTTGACATGGGCAGAGCGCAGAATGGACAGGAATTCCTGCTCCACCTTTTGCAGCTGCGCAGCCTCACGCCGGATATCGCCGAAATTGCGGTTGGAATGGAACAATGGCACCGCCCATGCGCCCGAGATCACGGATATCTGGGCGTTACCATCCAGTGCCATGAACCAGGCAAGCGACTGGTCATCTTCGGGACCGAACTGAAAGCACTGCTGTTCGCCCCGCGTGTTCCAGATGAGGTTCGTGAGGAAGCCCTTGGGATTATAGTCGCGGATGGCGACACTGTCAGACAAGGCCCCGTTGTAGCAGCCCTCGCCCCCTGCGAAATGCACGCGGTCCTTGGCAAACAAATGGCCATGCACCCGCGTTCCGCTGGCCTTGGACAGCCAGATTTCGAAATTCTCGAACACATCGGCAAAGCCGGAAAAGACGGAATAGGGGCCTGCGGTGCGCCCATTTTCCCAATCTTCGTTGGGAAAGCGGCTTTGCATATACAGCCCCGGCCGCCCTTTTGTCCGGCGCTCCACCGCCTTGGCAAACAGCCGGTCGATCTTGCCGGGGTTCGGCTCTGCCGCTGGCTGACGACCCCGGTCCTCTGACAGGAAGGCTGCATAGATCTTGTCGGCATGGGGCCAGATCTTGCGCGCAACAAAACAATCCGACCGACGCAGAAGCTGCAGGTGGTCATCGTAAAAGATATGCGGCTTACCCTGAAAGTCGAACTTTGAAAGGGTCAGAGACCGACTCTCGACCGCGCCGGAAACCTGCCGAACCATGGTCTGGAAATAGCTTTCGTCGGGGATCCAGACCTTCTGAAAATAGCGGTCAATCCTGTCGCGATCAGGATGGTCGAGAATGGCAGAAAGCGTCTGGCGCGTCAGACACCACCATTGGCTGCCCAGATGCGGCACCAGACCCGATGGCAGTTTGCGCGCAAAGCCCACCTTGCGTTGCAGCCAGACATAAACATCGAAGAACAGCCGCTGCTTGCGCCAACTGAAAGGAAAGCGCAGCGTGAAACGCTCCATCGACAGTCCACCGATCGTCCAGCCAACATCTTCCGTTGTCACGCTTTCGATGAAATCCGTCTTTGGCCGTTCATCCAGATAGCTGCGCAATTCCGCAATAGGGCGGAGCGGAAGGCAGGAGCCGGAGGCGAGATACACGTGCCGCACTTCCGGGAAATCGCGGAGCATGAGCGTCGCAGCTTCTTGGCTTGCAGCAACGATCCCCCATGTCCCCCATTCGCAGGCATGCCGCCCGGAAAACCGCACATTGGCGAGATCAGACAACTCGGCCTGCAAGTTGGCGAATTCCGCGGCCGCTACGCGGCGGTCGACATGGATGACAACGGGGCAGTCCCCTTCGGCCCAGTGGCGAGCAACCTGCGCCGCTCTGTCCAGCGCCGTGTGGCAAAGCATGACAAACCCGACAGTCATGCCCAGTTCCCCTTGGACATCAGGCCTAAAATTTCGAGTTGACGCCAGTTGATATACTTCTCGCTCCACTTGCACCAAAGGTCAGGCTGCGCCTCCAGCCCAGCCTTATAGGCCTTGTATTCAGCGCTGGCAGCATAATGTTGACCACGGGCCATTTCTTCCTCTGCCTTAGCGGCGAAAGTATCAAGAAACTTGGCGTGCAGCAGCACACCGCTGGCCTTTTCCCCGCCCCATTCGTCGTAGACCTGATTAAGCCCGCGCGGCAGCAGCATGTGGGTGGAGCTAACATAAGCATAGCTGCGATGCCACTTTACCAGCGGGATCTTGTTCAGTGCAGGTGCCTTCTTGGGCGCATTTGCAAAGAATGTGCGCATCCGTGGCCCGCCCTGTATCCACAGGTTGCCGTAACGGCTGTTACGCTGAAAGACATAGTTCCCGCTGTCGAAGTATTGTGCAATCTCGAAAGGGTCTTGGCCTTCGCGGTAAGGTTGGGCGTCCAGCGGACCCTTGGGATACATATCCAAGAGCATCGCCGGAAAGGATTTAATCGACGATGCATCGAGCCAGTCGGTCAAGGCACGGATGGGCCGCGTGTCGCAGAATGGATAGACAAAAAATTCGTCAGGATCGACGGTCAGGGACCAATGACCGTGGGCATAGCGCAGTTGCAGCCAATTCAGCCAATCTGCCCCAAAACGCGATTTCTTATAGCTATGCCGCGTTGTCCAGAGGCTGACATCGGGTTGGTCGGCCAGATATTCACGCCCGCCATCGGTGCTGTCGTTATCAACGATCAGAAAATGGTTGACCCCAAGATCACGATAGTACCGCAAGAAAAAGGGAAGTCGGGTCTTTTCGTTTCGAAGCGTGGAAAAGAGAAGGATGTCTTGCTGGGAAACTTGGCGGGTTCTGTCGACAACAGAAGACAATTCGCGGCGTTTCATAAACGCCCGAATGAGCCATCGGCGACGCGCCCAGCGCAACCTATACCTCGACACCAAACCCAAGATGCGCCTTTATCTGCTCATTACACCAACGACTAACACACCTGTCACAGATTGCTTGTCACCTTCTGAAAATGCTCCTCCCATGTCGGAAGGCGCGGCGAAAGCGCAGGACGGTTTCTTTGCAAAATACGGTCCAATATAGCTTGTTGCCAAGAGTACCTATCCAAGGGATGTGCGTAAACGGGGAAATCCATCAATCCCTCTCGCAGAACAGGTAGGTCGGCCGCGATCACAGGGACCCCCATAGCGGCGGCTTCATAGGGCGGCAAGCCGAAGCCTTCAGCAAAGCTCGGAAATAAAAGCGCCTGCGACCTTGCCAGAAGGGCGGCCACCGCTCCATCTGGCAGACCAGAGAGAAGCCGGATGCCCGGCGGGGCCCTGTCGATCCGTGCAAGTGTTTCCCTGTCGGCCCAACCACGATTGCCAAGGATGAGCAGATCCGGAAGCGGACCGGGCCGTGCGGCAAGTCTTTCCCAGACATCAAGAAGAAGGGCGTGGTTCTTGCGCGGCTCTATTGTGCCAAGGGTTACGAAATAGGGGCGGGACAGATCCAATCCCGCAGGGATCAAAGTGACATCTGGCACGGGTGGGGTGATCCCTAGCGGTGCGATAATACCCGGCGGAACGCGACCAAGCCGGGCGAGATGCCCATCCGTCCTTTCTCGGGTAACTTGTGCCAGATGAATGACAAGATCGACATGGGCAGAGACTGCAGCGAGCTTACGCCGAAAGACCGGCACCTGATCGGACCGCGAAAATTCCGGGTGATCCATCGGGATCGTGTCATGAATTAGAACAGCAAGCCGAAGCTTGGCTCCGTGACGCAATTTCCACAGCAAGGAATTGTCCAGATT
>JALOTC010000081.1 GCA_025458085.1 Cypionkella sp.
TTGGTGCTGACCCCACCCTGGGGGGCTTCGCCGGAAGCGGTGATCGCATCGGCAGGCGGTAGAACGGTCGGCGTTGCGACAACAATCTTCGCCGCGCTTTCCGTGGATGCTCTTCCTGACGATTTGCTTGCCGCTGGTGCGCTCCGCGTGACGCGGCCGGATGTCCTGCCATTTCTATGCAATGTGGAACCCCAATGACAGTACTCGATACGATCTTGAATGCGTTGGTGAAGGATCAGAACCGCGTAGCCCGAACCTCTGTTTATCTCTTTGCGCCATTCCCGATTTTGGTGACGCTGTTCAGCGGCGTGGCCGTTCTGCCGATCGTTTTGGGCAGTCTTTCGGCTGTTCTGGTTGCGGTCATCTCTCGGCGACTTCCGCTCGCGCGCAGCGCGGCACTGATCGCTTTTGCCCTCATCCAGCTTTGTGTGGTGTTCTCGGCAAGTTTTGCTGGCCATCCGTTGCAGATCGACTCGCACATGGTCTTTTTCGCAGGGCTTGCGATCATTGCCACCATGGCCAACCCTGCTGCGCTGATCCTTGCCGTTGTCTTGACAGCCATCCACCATTTGTCTTTTGGCCTGCTGCTGCCGTCTTTCATTTACCCTTCAAGCGATGTCGCGAGTAACATGCAAAGAACGGCACTGCATGCTTCTGTGGTCGTTTTCGAAGCTGCTATTCTTTTGCTTTCCATGCAGGCGATGGCACAGGTGCGCGCGCAGGTTGAAGGAGGGCGCGCCGATCTGGAAAAGGCGCTCAGGGAGGCAGATGTTGCGCGCACGCGCGCGGAAGCGGCGCGAGAGCATGCTCAGAAAGCTGCTGAACAGACCCGTGAGCAAGGCAGGCAGGCAGGCGTGGCCGTAGAGCAGATCACAGCATCCGCGGCCTTGGCAGCTGTTTCCTCGGCCGAGTCACGGCAGGCGGCGACCCGAGCCAAGGCCGATGCCGAGCGGTCCACGCATGTCACCCGGAGGGCGCGCGAGGCCATGGCGACCATCTCAAAAGCATCGCAGGATATCGAGGGAATCGTTGAAATCATCGATGAAATCGCCCGTCGTACCGATCTTTTGGCCCTGAACGCCGCAGTGGAATCCGCCCGCGCGGGTGAGGCGGGGCGTGGTTTTGCCGTTGTCGCGAATGAAGTCCGCAAATTGGCGCAACAATCGGCGGATGCAACCCAGCGCATCCGCAAGCTGGTCAGCACATCGTCCAGTCAGGTGCGTGACGGCACCGCGCAGGTTACCGAGGCGAATGAAGCCTTGGACCGCATTCTTGCTGCGATTGTCGAAGTTGAAGGCCGTATGGCGACGATCGCGACCAGTGCGGCAGAGCAGTCGACAGCGCTTCAGCAAGTTTCGGTGGCCATCAACAGGATCGACAGCATCGCCTCGGAAGACCGTGGGGCAGATAAACCTTTGCGCCTTGTTGCCTGACGGGAGCGAGCGCCTCCTGTGCGGGATGGTCATGAGGACTGTCTGACCGGATCCTCATTCCATCATGGCCCATCAAGCCTCTGGCTACCCCTCACTGTCCGTCGCGGTGAGGGGGGCTAGGCCACGATCTCGCGCGGGATGATGAAATCATCCACCACGCCCATACCGAACCCAACCTGATCCCAACTGTCCACGGCGAAATCAGCCACCAGCGTGGCCCCGGTTGGATAGCGGGCGAATTCCGGGTTGTGGGGCGGATGAGCCAAGATGCGCGCGGCGAATTCCGAAATGCCCGGGTTGTGGCCGATCATCATCACGACATTCCCCTTGGCATGGCGCAGTACCGCCAGCATCACATCTGGCCCCGCGTGGTAAAGCGCGGGCTTGAGTTCCAGCACCGGCGTCGCTGGCAGGGCCGGTGCGATGCCGGAAAAGGTCTTGCGTGTGCGCAGCGCATCGGAACACAGCACCTCGTCTGGTACATAGCCCCGGCTTGCCAGCCATTGCCCCAGATCGGCCGCCGCCGCTTTGCCCCGTTCGTTCAGCGGGCGGTCGTGGTCGGGCGTCAGCGGGTCATCCCAACTGGATTTCGCGTGGCGTGTCAGGATCAGCCGCTTCATTCCCACCCCCAGGATCAGCGGGCGGAAGGTCCACCCGGATGGAATCGGCGCATGTGATAGGCCGATTGTTCGCCAAGTCTTGCATAGCCTTGCGACACCGGGCAAGCGCGCCGGACAAGGCAGCCGCCCTCCAGACAAGGCTGACCTTCGGCGCGGTCCAGAAAGGCATGGCAGGCAGGCACGTCATAGCCTGCCTCGGTCAGCGCCCCAGCAGGGCAGGCCGACAGGCAAGGTGCCGCGCAATCGGCGCAGGGCTGTGCCAGGGGCGGCAGTTCGATCCCCTCGCGCAGCGCAAGCGCGCCGCGAAAGCTCACCATCAGACCTTGGCTGGAGTGGACCAGCAACCGCACCGGGCTTTGCCACATCCGCCCCGTGCGCAAGGCCCAGCGTTGGAACGGGTGATAGGGCGGCCCGCCAAAGGGGAAATAGGCCTTGCCCTCTAGGTCGCAGGCCAACCGCCCGATCACGCGGCGCGACCAGCGATCCACCGGGTCAGGCGCGCCATCCTGCCATTCCGGCTGTGCGGTCAGATGAGGCCAAAAGCCCGGTTCCGCCGGGCCGATCAGCACCACAGAGGCGACCCAATCGGGCAAGCCATCCACGGCATCTGGCGCGAAAGCGCCCAGCATTTCCAACTGATCTTCGGCCAGCCGCTTGGCGAGCGCCTCAGCGCCGGACACGGGGTTTGATCCGCGGTTCGGTTGATCGGATCTGCGACCCCGCGCCATGGTCGGTAAAGAGTTCCAGCAGGCAGGCATTGGGGATGCGCCCATCCAGAATGGTCACCGCCCGCGTGCCTTTTTCCAGCGCCATCAGCGCCGTCTCGGTCTTGGGGATCATCCCGCCCGAAATCACGCCATCTGCCGTCATCTGGCGAATTTCCTCGGGCGTGATCTGGGTCATCACCTGCCCGTCCGGGCCTTTGACCCCTGCCACATCGGTCAGAAGAAGCAGGCGGTCTGCCTGCAAGGCCCCGGCAATGGCCCCGGCCGCGGTATCGCCGTTCACGTTGAACGTCTCGTTATCCTGCATCCCCGTGCCCACGGGCGCAATCACCGGAATGATCCCCGCCGTGTAAAGATCGCGCAGCACCTGCACATTCATCTCAATCGGGCGGCCCACATAGCCCAGTTCCGGGTCATCGGGTTCGCAGACCATCAGGTCATCGTCCTTGCCCGAAATCCCCACCGCGCGGCCCCCGGCATCCATGATCGCCTGCACGATGCGCTTGTTCACAAGGCCCGAGAGGATCATCTCCACCACCTGCACCGTGGCCTTGTCCGTCACCCGCTTGCCGCGCACCCATTCCGACTCGATGCCCAGTTTGGCCAGCATCTCGTTGATCATCGGCCCGCCGCCATGCACGACCACGGGGTTCACCCCCACTTGCCGCATCAGCACGATATCGCGCGCGAATTCCGCCATGGCGGCATCGTCGCCCATGGCATTGCCGCCAAATTTCACCACCACCACAGCGCCCGAGTAGCGTTGCAGATAGGGCAGGGCTTCGGAAAGCATCCGGGCGGTCGTGATCGCGTCTTGCATGGTCAGGGTCTGCTGCTTCATGGCGGCCTCCGGCTGTGGCCTGAGTGTTCGGCCCGGTGGTAACGCCTTTGCCCGCCCCTGCCAAGTCTTTCGGCCCATTAAGCCTTTCACCTGACCTTGTTTTTCCTGACAGGAAGAGTAGGGTTTCGCAGGGCGCAGGAGGCCATAATGACAGAACAAAAGACCCTTGTCCTGACAGGCGCAAGCCGTGGGATCGGCCATGCCACGGTCAAGCGGTTTTCGGCCGAAGGCTGGCGCGTGCTGACCTGTTCGCGCCAACCTTTCGATCCGCGCTGCCCTTGGCCGGGGGGAGAGGACAATCACATCCAAATCGACCTCGCCAGCCCGGACAAGACGATTGCAGCGATTGAAACGATCAAGGGCAAGATCGGCGGCAAACTGCATGCGCTGGTCAATAACGCCGGGATCAGCCCCAAGGGCGAAGGCGGCAAGCGGCTCAACACGCTGGAAACCGACCTGCGCACATGGGGGCAGGTGTTCCATGTGAATTTCTTTGCCTCCATCGTGCTGGCGCGCGGGTTGAAGGATGAACTTTCCGCCGCCCAAGGGTCGGTCGTGAATGTCACCTCTATCGCGGGCAGCCGCGTGCATCCCTTTGCGGGTGCCGCCTATGCCACGTCCAAAGCGGCGCTTGCCGCGCTGACCCGGGAAATGGCGCATGATTTTGGCCCCTTGGGGGTGCGCGTGAATGCCATCGCGCCGGGAGAGATTGAAACCTCCATCCTCTCGCCCGGCACCGACAAGATCGTGGAGAAACTGCCCCTCCAGCGCCTTGGCCAACCGAAGGAGGTGGCTGATGCGATCTGGTTCCTCTGCTCTGACCAATCTTCCTATATCTCGGGCGCGGAAATTCAGGTGAACGGCGCGCAGCACGTCTAGCGTGCGGGTCCGCGATTGTGGCGCGGAACTTGACCTGCGGCCCGATGCCCCGCATATGCGGCCCATTCCCGGAGGCGAACATGCTCGACGACGCGGCAGATGACATCCACCCTCTGTTCTTTGGCGCGCCAAAGGGCCTTGAGTTCCGCAAATTGCGCAAACGCCTTGTCCAGCAAACGCGCGAGGCGATCGAGACCTATGGCATGGCCAAACCGGGTGACCGCTGGCTCGTGTGCCTCTCTGGCGGCAAGGACAGCTACACGCTTCTCGCCGTTCTGCACGAACTCAAATGGCGGGGGTTGCTGCCGGTTGACCTTCTGGCCTGCAACCTTGACCAAGGCCAGCCCGGCTTTCCCGCGACGGTCCTGCCTGAGTTCCTGACCCGGATGGGCGTGCCACATCGGATCGAATATCAAGACACCTATTCTGTCGTGATCGACAAGACAAAGCCCGGCGGCACGATGTGCGCGCTCTGCTCGCGCCTGCGCCGGGGCAACCTCTACCGCATCGCGCGGGAGGAGGGCTGTTCTACCGTTGTCCTTGGCCACCATCGGGACGACCTGTTGGAAACCTTCTTCATGAACCTTTTTCACGGCGGGCGTCTTGCCACCATGCCCCCGCGCCTGTTGAATGAAGATGGCGATCTGTTCGTGGCCCGCCCCCTCGCCTTCGTGGCCGAAGCGGACTGCGACCGTTTCGCCAAAGCAATGCAGTATCCGATCATCCCCTGTGACCTTTGCGGTAGCCAAGAGGGCTTGCAACGCGCGCAGGTCAAGAAACTGCTGGATGAATGGGAGACGCGCAGCCCCGGTCGCAGGCAGGTGATGTTCCGTGCGCTGATGAACGTGCGCCCGTCACATCTGGCCGACCCCGGAATATTCGATTTCGCGGGACTGATCCGGGAAATGGGCGCATTTGACGAAAATCTCCCGAAATTGAAGGATGCCGATTAAGGTTTCACTCAATCTCCGGCCCGTAGTGTTCCCCTGATGTTCTGTTTTCGGGGGGGAAATGGCCCTGTATCGACAGTTAAAGGCGCTGGGCGCCACTTCTCGGCAGGGTGGCGAACTCTACCTGCTCTTTCCTGCGATAACGCTCGCCGCTTATTGGCTCGTGGGGGAGGGCGCGATTATCGCGCTTGCCGTTGCTGTGCCGTTGCTTTGGCTGCTGGCCTTGCCCGCCCTGCGCCGAGTCGCCCCGCGTGACCCCGGCCTTGGCTTTGGCAGCGAAGGGGATCTGGTCGCCTTCCTTGACCAGCTTGCCCCTGATGCAAGTCCGGGGCGGGGGGCGGCCTTCGTTGTCGCCTTCGATGATCCCGCCCGTCAACTTGACTCCCATGGTCAAGCCCTTGCCGCCCAGATCGTGGCCCGCACGGCAGAACGGCTCGCCTGCGTTCTGCGCGCGGGGGATATGCTCGTGGTTTTGCCCGGCGGTCGGATCGGGGTTGGCCTTGCCGCCCCGCGCCGGTTGGATCTGGAGGCGGCGATCCAGATCGCCGGGCGCCTGCGCGCGGCGGCGCTGGTGCCTTTGGTCGAAGGTGGGCTGACGCTTCACCCCTCCATCTCGATCGGGCTCTGCCTCGGCGCGCGTGCGCCGCAGCCAGGCGGGCAGGCGCTGCTGGATGCCGCGCAGGCGGCGGTGGACGATGCGCTCCTCCATGGTCCGGGTGCGATTCGCGCCCATGATCCCCGAATGATCCGTAATCGCACCCAAGGCGCGGGCCTCCGCACAGGGCTCGTCCGCGCACTGGACGAAGGCCAGATTCGCCCTTGGTTCCAGCCGCAGATTTGTGCTGATACCGGCACAGTTACGGGGATGGAGGCGCTGGCTCGCTGGAAGCATCCCGACCGTGGCATTATCCCTCCCGGGGATTTTCTGCCTGCCGTGCACGAGCATGGTCTTTCCGAACGGTTGGGAGAGGTGATCCTCCACGGTGCCCTCACAGCCTTGGGCAGGTGGGACAAGGCCGGTCTTGCCGTGCCGCGTGTCGCGATCAACCTCTCAGCCACCGAACTTCGCGTGCCCGGCCTGCCCGACCGCTTCCTGTGGGAGGTGGACCGTTTCGGCCTCTCACCCGCACGGCTCACGGTCGAGGTGCTGGAAACCGTCTCTGCCGGCACGGGTGACGAGGTGATCGTGGCCAATCTGTCCGGCCTCGCGCGGCATGGGTTTGGCATTGATCTGGATGATTTCGGCACGGGGCAGGCTTCCATCGCCAATCTGCGGCGGTTTTCGATCCGCCGGGTCAAGATTGATCGGTCGTTCGTGACCCGAGTCGACTCGGATCCAGACCAGAAACAGATCGTCTCGGGCATCTTGCTGCTCTGCGAACGGCTGGGTTTGGAAACTGTGGGCGAAGGTGTGGAAACACCCGGCGAACATGCAACGCTCGCGCAATTGGGCTGCACCCATCTGCAAGGTTTTGGCATCGCCCGACCGATGGCGGTCGAAGAAACCTTCGGCTGGCTGGAACGCCGGTTGCTCGCCGCAACGCCCACTGTGTTGCGCCACCGCCGCGGAACGGGAGGCTGGGGATAGAACCGCGCAGTTTTCCCGCATTCAAAGGGTGCCGCCCCTCACTCTGGCCCGAAAACCGCTTGACCTTTCCGGCCCCCTTCTGTTGAACGACCGCTGACCCGGAACAACGCTGGCGGACGCCTTTCATGGACGATCAGAACAAGAACCTTATCCTTGCAACCGTGCTGTCCTTTCTGGTCATCATGGTCTGGTTCGTGCTGTTTCCCCCGCCAGAGCCGACGGTGGACCCGAACGCCCCGGCGGTAACCGCCACGGCAGAGCCGACGGCCACTGTTACGCCGGGGGCAGAGGCCGCTGCTGGCACGACCACCGCCGCCGACGCCAGCCCCACCGCACAGGCCCCGCGCCTGACGATCGACACGCCGGAACTTACCGGCTCGATTTCGCTGCTTGGCGGCCGGATCGACGATCTTGAACTGAAATCCTATCGCCAGACCATCGCAGATGACTCCGGCATCGTCCGGCTTTTGGCTCCGGTGGGCCAGCCCAATGCCCATTACGCGCTTTTTGGCTGGGGCCCGGCGGGCAGCCTCGATTTCGCCGATGTGCCTGGTGCGAATACCGAATGGTCCCCCGCAGGCGGCGGAACGCTCTCGCCCGGCAACCCGGTCACGCTGCGGTGGGAGAATGGCAAGGGTCTGATCTTCACCCGGCAGATCGCGGTCGACGCCGATTACATGTTCACCGTCACCGACACGGTCCAGAACACGACGGGCGAGGAGGTGCGGCTTTACCCCTATGGCATCGTCGCGCGCCATGGCCTGCCTACCGATCTTGAGAATTTCTTCGTCAGCCACGAAGGCGTCGTTGCCCGCGCCGATGGCACGCTCACCGAAACCAACTATGACGAAGTGGCCGATCTGCCGCTGGTCGAACGCGAAGGCGGTCAGGCCGAAGTGGTCGAGGCGCAGACGGATGGTTGGATCGGCTTCACCTCCAAATATTGGATGACCGTCCTTGTGCCCGAACAGGGCACGCCCTTCACCTCGGTCACCAAATATGTCCCGCAGGCCGATATCTATCAGGCCGAAACGCGCAAGCCTGTCGTCGCGGTGGCTCCGGGGGGCGAGGTTACGCATAGCGCCCGGCTCTTTGCAGGGGCCAAGGAATGGGAAACCATTCGCAGCTATATGAACGACGGCGGGCGCGATGGTGCGGGCCAACCGATCCCCGGCTTTATCGATGCAATTGACTGGGGCTGGTTCTTCTTCCTGACAAAGCCCATCTTCGCCCTGCTGCACTGGCTCAACGCCGCCATCGGCAACATGGGCCTTGCCATCATTGCGCTGACCTTCATCCTGAAAATCCTCGTCCTGCCCCTGGCGTATAAATCCTATGTCAGCATGGCGCGGATGAAGGAACTTCAACCCGAGATGGAGGCGCTCAAGGAACGCGCTGGCGAAGACCGCCAGATGATGCAGCGCGAAATGATGAAGCTTTACAAGGACAAGAAGGTGAACCCCGCCGCGGGCTGCCTTCCGATCCTGATCCAGATCCCCATCTTCTTCGCACTTTATAAGGTGATCTTCGTCACCATCGAACTGCGGCACGCGCCGTTCTTTGGCTGGCTTGAGGACCTTTCTGCCCCTGATCCCTCGTCGATCTTCAACCTCTTTGGCGTCCTGCCGTGGGATGCGCCGGTGGTGGGCAGCCTGATGCATCTGATCTTCATCGGCATTCTGCCGATCCTCTTGGGCGTGACCATGTGGCTGCAGCAAAAGCTGAACCCCGCCCCGACTGACCCGGTGCAGGCGCAGATTTTCGGCTGGATGCCGTGGATTTTCATGTTCATGCTGGGCGGCTTTGCCAGCGGGCTGGTGGTCTACTGGATCACCAACAACGTGATCACCTTTGTCCAGCAATATGCCATCATGCGCAGCCACGGCCACAAGCCGGACCTGTTTGGCAACATCAAATCGGGCTTCAAGAAAAAGGAACCCGTGCCGGTGGCGGACAAGACCAAGAAGTCCAAGAAATGACAGGCGGGCGGCTGGTTCACATCTGCCGCCACCCGATCAAGGGACACGGACGCGAGATGCTCGCGTCCGTTCGTCTTTCTGCGGGGGCTTGCCTGCCCTGGGACAGGCATTGGGCCGTTGCACAGGAGGCGGCAAAGCTTGTTCCCGGGTGGAACCCCTGCATGAATTTTGCCCGTGGGGCCAAAGCCGCCGAATTGATGGCAATCGAGTCGGTGCTGGATGAAGCCAAGGGACAAGTCACGCTAAGCCACCCGCGCCAAGGGCAAATCACCTTCTGCCCGGATGACCCAGCCGATCTGCCGCGCTTCTTGCACTGGCTAGACCCGCTGATCCCCGAAGGCAGGGCACGGCCCAGCCAGATCGTCTCGGCCGGGGCAGGGCGCGGAATGACGGATAGTGACTTCCCCTCTATCTCCATCCTCAACCTCGCCTCCTTGGCTGATCTGTCGGCGCGCATGGGCCAAGACCTGTCGATCCACCGCTGGCGCGGGAACCTCTGGCTGGATGGCGCCCCGGCGTGGAGCGAATGGGGCTGGATCGGGCGGCACCTCCGGATAGGCGAGGCTGTTCTGGAAATCCGCGAAAGGATCACGCGCTGTGTGGCGACCACGGTCGATCCCACCACGGGCAAAAGCGATGCGCCTACCCTTTCCGCACTCTGGCATGACAAAACTTACCTTCACCCTCGCCCCCGAGCCTGATGATTTTGCGCGCGAACGCGGGCGTCTGCTGTTTGCAGGCCCCGTTGATTTCGTCAAAGGCGTTGTCGCCATGCCGGGCCTGCCCCCGGCGGACCGGGTAGAGGTCTGTTTTGCCGGGCGGTCCAATGTGGGAAAGTCCAGCCTGATCAATGCGCTGACCGGGCGCAAGACGCTCGCCCGCGCCTCCAACACGCCGGGCCGCACGCAAGAGATCAACTATTTCGCTATTTGCAAGGCCGCCAGACGCTGCGCCGTGCCTTTGTGCTGATCGACATGCGCCATGGCGTGAAGGCGGTGGATGACGAGATCCTCACGCTTCTGGATCGTTCCGCCGTGACCTTTCAGGTCGTCTTGACCAAGGCTGACAAGGTCAACCGCGAAACGCGCGAGGCGACGATTGCCCAAGTGCAAGCCGCGCTTGGCAAGCATCCGGCCGCCTATCCGGAAATCGTGGTCACCAGTTCGGAAAAGGGCGAGGGGCTAGAGACGCTGCGCGCCATCATCGCCGGTTTGGAATAACGCCTATCGTCGGCCCGCGTCATGGTCCGGGTCTGCGCCCGGCACCGGGTCATACCCATGCCCGCCCCAAGGGTGACAGCGGCACAGCCGATGCAGCGTCAGCCCCGTGCCCCGCAGCGCGCCATGCCGTTCCAGCGCCTCCAGCGCATAGGCGGAACAGGTGGGCTGAAAGCGGCACCCATGGCCGACCCAAGGGGACAGCAGCAGCCGATAGGCGCGCACGGGCAGGGCAACGATCCGTGCCAGCGGTGTCATGGCCGTGGGGCCTTGGGGCGGTGCAACTGCGCCAAGGCCCCTTCTAGATCGGCGATCAACTGGGCAAAGGGGCGGTCCACCGTGGCACCGGGCCGGGCGACCAGCACATAATCCCATCCGGCCTGCCCAAGGCGCGGCAGAACGGCCCGCGCCACTTCGCGCAGGCGGCGCTTGGCGCGGTTGCGCGCAACTGCATTCCCGATCTTCTTCGAGGCGGTAAAGCCAACCTGCACCCGCGCATCGCCATCATCGCGAAACCGCGCCTGCACAAGGAACCCCCCCGTGCCCTGCCGCCGCGCCGAAGCCGCGCGCAGGAATTCGGGTCTGGTGCGCAGGGTATGCAGGCTGTGCAGAGCATTGCCCTTCGGGAAAAGCGAAACCGCCGGAGGCGCATCGGGCGCTTCGGCATTGCCTTGGCCCGTTTCCTCCGGCGGTGTCATGTCATCTCAGCTTTCTGAACCTTGGCCCCAAAGGCCAAAAGGATCAGGCCGACAGACGCTTGCGGCCCTTGGCGCGGCGCGCGGCCAGCACCAGACGGCCACCCTTGGTCGCCATACGGGCACGGAAGCCGTGACGGCGCTTGCGAACAAGGTTCGACGGTTGATAAGTGCGCTTCATGGCGGCTCTCCATCAGACGGGTTGCCCGAACACGCACCGCAACCGCAGCCGGATTCGAGGGCAGTCAACTTGAAGCCCGGTCTTTACGGGGGCTTTCCCCCCAAGTCAACGCCCGAAGGCGGGATTTCCTGCAACATTTCCGCCTGTGCGGGCCGTGCGCGGTGGCGGATTGTTTCAACCCCGCCCCTGCCATGTCACGCAGCCCCCTGCGCCGATCAAGCAGCCGTGATCGCCCTATCCACCGCCGCCGTTCCGCGCCATCTTGCGCCGGGCAAGGAGCTTTCATGTCCGACACCTCCCCCCCTTCGGCCCGCTGGTCGCGCCGCCTGCCGATCCTCGTCATCGCCATTGTGGCCGTGGCAGGGGCCATCGCGCTGCGTGAGCAGGTGAGTTTCGAGGCGCTCTCCCAGCATCGCGAGGCGCTGATTGCCTTCCGCGATAGCCATTATCTCTGGGCCAGCCTCGGCTTTGTGCTGGCCTATACCGCCATCGTCGCCTTCAGCCTGCCGGGGGCAACCGTTGCTACGCTGACAGGCGGGTTCCTGTTTGGCCTCTTTCCCGGCACTTTGTTCAATGTGGGCGCGGCCACGATTGGGGCGGTCTTGATCTTTCTGGCCGCACGCGCAGGCTTCGGGGCCGATGTCGCGGCAGGGCTGGACCGGCGCGGCGGTGCCCCCGCGCGGCTGATGGCCGCCCTGCGGGAAAACGAATGGTCGGCGCTCTTCCTCATGCGCTTGGTTCCTGCCGTGCCCTTCTTCCTTGCCAACTTGATCCCGGCCTTCGTGGGGGCCTCGCTCTGGCGCTTTGCCATCACAACATTCTTCGGCATCATTCCCGGCGGGCTGGTCTTTACCTCGGTCGGCGCGGGTCTGGGCGAGGTCTTTGCCAGCGGCGGGACGCCCGACCTCTCCATCATCTTCGCGCCTCATGTGCTGGGGCCGATCCTTGGGCTTGCCGCGCTTTCCGCCCTGCCCATGCTGCTGCGCCTGTGGCGCAAAGGAGCCTGAGACATGGAACGCATCACCACCGATATCTGCGTCATCGGCGCAGGCTCTGGCGGGTTGTCCGTCGCGGCGGGGGCTGTGCAGATGGGCGCTCGGGTCGTGCTGATCGAAGGGGCAGAGATGGGGGGCGATTGCCTGAATGCGGGCTGCGTCCCCTCCAAGGCCCTGCTGGCTGCCGGCAAGGCGGCGCAGGCGATGCGCTCCGGCGCGGCCATGGGCATCACGCCCAGCGATCCCCATGTCGACTTTGCCGCCGTGAAGGACCATGTCGCCCGCGTGATCGACACCATCGCCCCGGTCGATAGCCAAGACCGTTTCGAAGGCCTTGGCTGCACCGTGATCCGCGCTTGGGCGCGGTTCACAGGGCCGGCAGAGGTCGAGGCAGGCGGCACCCTGATCCGCGCGCGCCGCTTTGTCATCGCGACCGGCAGCCGCCCCTTCATCCCGCCGATTCCCGGCCTGTCCGATGTGCCGCATCTGACGAATGAGACGATCTTTGCCCTGCGTGATAGGCCAAGCCATCTGCTGATTCTTGGCGGCGGGCCGATCGGCATGGAAATGGCGCAGGCCCATCGCCGCCTTGGCAGCCAAGTGACAATGATCGAAGCCGCCCGCGCCCTTGGCCGCGAAGACCCGGATCTTGCCGCCATCGTGCTGCACAACCTCCGGGCCGAAGGGGTCGAGGTGCTGGAAAATGCCCCCGCCGCCTCTGTCGCGGGGCAGGGGGGGCAGATTACCGTCACGCTTGCGGATGGGCGGCAGATCACGGGCAGCCATCTGCTGGTTGCCACCGGCCGCCGCGTCGCGCTGGAGGGGCTGAACCTCGCCGCCGCAGGCGTGGCTTTCGGCCCGCAAGGGGTGAAGGTGAACGACAGCCTGCGCAGCACCAACCGCCGCATCTATGCCGTGGGCGATGCCGCAGGCGGGCCGCAATTCACCCATGTCGCGGGCTATCACGCGGGCGTGGTCATCCGGCAAATCGTGCTGGGCCTGCCTGCGCGCGTCCGCTACGACCACATCCCCCGCGCCACCTATACCGACCCCGAACTCGCCCATGTCGGCCTGGCCGAGGCCGAGGCCCGCGCCACCTATGGCGCGGCGCTGACCGTGATCCGCCAAGACCTGCACCACAACGACCGCGCCCAGGCCGAAGGAAAGGCCCAAGGTTTGCTCAAGGTCATGGTGGTCAAGGGCCGCCCCGTGGGGGCCAGCATGGCAGGCCCGATGGCGGGCGAATTGATCGGCCTTTGGGCGCTTGCCTTATCCTCCCGGCTCAAGATCGGGGCGATGGCAGGCATGGTCCTGCCCTATCCCACAGTGGGGGAAATCGCCAAACGCGCGGCAGGAGCCTATTTTTCCCCCAAACTCTTTGATAATCCTTGGCTCAAGCGGGTGGTCGGGCTGATCCAGCGCCACCTGCCCTAAGCGCGAGGGGCGATGCCACAAAGGGGCCGGTTTCTGAATACCCTGTCCGGGCGGTTCCTGATGCTGACCGTCGCCTTCGTCATGCTGGCCGAAGTGCTGATCTTCGTTCCCTCCATCGCGCGGTTCCGGGCGGATTACCTGCTCTCGCATCTGGAAAAGGCGCAGATCGCCTCGCTTGCCCTGCTGACCACCGATGACAGCATCGCCCCCGATCTGGAGGCGGAACTTCTGGTGAATGCCGGCGTGTTCAACGTGGTGCTGCGCCGCGATGAGGTGCGCCAATTGGCTCTGTCGATGCCCATTCCGGCAGCGATCCACGAAACCTATGACCTGCGCCTTGCAGGCCCATGGGAACTCATCCGCGATGCCTTTGCGGTGCTGCTCGACCCGACGAACCGCGTGATCCGGGTGATCGGCAACCCGGTGCAACGCGCGGGCCTGCTGATCGAGGTGACGATGGAAACCGGCCCCCTGCGCCGGGCCATGATCGAATATGGCACGCGAATCCTGATCCTTTCGGCGCTGATCTCGGCGGTTACGGCGGTGCTTTTGTTCATCGCCGCGCAGACCATGATCGTCGGCCCCATCCGCCGCGTCGTGCGCCATATGCAAGCCTATGCTCAAGCCCCTGAAGACGCCCGCCGCATCATCGCCCCCTCCGCCGGGGTAGAGGAGTTGCGCGTCGCCGAAGAGGCGCTGGAAAGCATGCAGCGCCAGTTGACCGGCGCATTGCGCCAGAAGGAACGCTTGGCCCAGTTGGGCGGCGCGGTGGCCAAGATCAGCCATGACCTGCGCAATATCCTGACCTCGGCCCAGCTTTTCGCCGACCGGATCGAAGGCAGCGCCGATCCGGCGGTGGCGCGGTCCGCCCCAAAGCTCGTCAATTCCATCACCCGCGCGGTCAACCTCTGCGAATCGACGCTCGCCTTTGGCAAGGCCGAAGAGCCGCCTCCCCGGTTGGACCGTTTCGCCATCCGCCCGCTTCTCGAAGAGGTGGTGGAGGGGGAAGGTCTGGCCGCCGAAGGCGATGTCACCTGCCTCATCGATGCCGCCCCCGGCCTGATGCTGCGCGCAGACTCCGAACAACTCATGCGCGTCTTGGGCAATCTCGTGCGCAATGCGCGCCAAGCGATCGAGGCGACAGGCCGCCCCGGCACGATCGAACTCTCAGCGGGCGAGGACGAGGGCGAATGGTGGCTGCGCGTGGGCGATACTGGCCCCGGCCTGCCCGCCAAGGCGCGCGAACATCTGTTCGAGGCGTTTCAGGGCAATGTGCGCAAGGGCGGCACCGGCCTTGGCCTTGCCATCGCCGCCGAACTGGTGCGCGGCCATGGCGGCAAACAAGACGGACCCGTAGCTCAGCTGGATAGAGCACCAGACTACGAATCTGGGGGTCGGGCGTTCGAATCGCTCCGGGTCCGCCACTTTCTCCAAAAGAACAAATATGTTGGCAGCAGAGTGGTGAGCGCCTGCCGCTTGGCTTGGTGGCTGCCGCGGGTCATCGACAGGCCGACCCCGAAAGGGTATGCGCTGGCCAGAACCGGGATCAGGACACCCCGCCCATGGACTATCGCCACGACATAGATGGCCTGCGCGCCATTGCTGTGCTTGCCGTCATCCTTGCCCATAGCGGTCTTGGCTGGCTGCCAGGCGGTTTTGCCGGGGTCGATGTCTTCTTTGTCATCTCGGGCTTCCTGATCACGGGCATTATCCTGCGTGACCTTGAAGGCGGGACATTCCGTTTCGGCCATTTTTACGCCCGGCGCGCCCGGCGGATCTTTCCGGCGCTGTTCGTCATGCTGGCGCTGACCTCTGCCGCCGCCTGGGTTTTCCTGTCGCCTTCCGAGATCAAGGATTTCTCGGCCAGTGTGTTCTTTTCCGTCCTGTTCCTGTCGAACGGCTACTTTGCCGATTTCATCGACTACTTTGCCCCCTCCTCGCAGGACATTCCCCTTCTGCATACCTGGAGCCTCGCAATCGAAGAGCAGTTCTACCTGCTCTTTCCGCTGGTCGCGGTCTTTGCGTGGCGCCGGTTTGGGGTGAAGGGGCTTTGGGTGGCGGTGATCTTGCTCCTGCTGGCCTCTTTTGCCTTGGCGGAATGGGGCTGGCGCAACAAGCCGCGGGCAAACTACTTCTTCTCGCCGTCACGGTTCTGGGAAATCCTGTCTGGGGCGATGGTCGCGCTGTGGATCGCGAGGCGGGGCCAGGCACCCAGCCCGGTGCTGGCGGCGCTTGGCCTGGGGGCGATCTTTCTGAGCTTCGTGCTCTACGAGGACAGCACGCCCTTTCCATCGGCCTATACGGTGCTGCCGGTGGTTGGGGCGGCGCTTGTGCTGCTCTTCGGCGGTGGGTCGGGCCCTCTGGGGCAGGTCTTGCGGCTTGGGCCGCTGCGCCTGGTCGGGCTGATCAGTTTCAGCGCCTATCTCTGGCATCAGCCCGTCTTTGCCTTTTCGCGCGGGCTGGGGGCAGATCCGTCCCGCCCGCCTGTCGCAGTGGCGCTGATCTTTCTGGTTCTGATCATCGCCCTGGTCAGTTGGCGCTGTGTCGAACAACCCTTCCGCCACCGGTCGCATCACGCTGATGTGCCGGCCCGCTGGCAGATGCCTTTCCTCGGCGGGATGGCCTCCGGTCTTCTGGCGCTCTCCGTCGTCGGTTACGCGACCGCCCTGCCGCTGATGCGCCATCCGGTCGAAGACCGCCCCCTTCTGGAAATGACGCGCGTCGCGGCAAGCGATTATCAGCGCGATATCGGTGCAGCCTTCGGGCGCAAGACCTTTGCCACCGACGGCCCGCTGCCAAGGGTCGCGATCATTGGCGACAGCTATGCCCGCGATTTCCTGAACGTTCTGAACGAGGCGGGGGTTCTGCCGCAACTTGATGTCTCGCTCTGGACGATTTCGCGCAACTGCGCTCCCTTCCTCCTGCGCGGCGCAGAGGAAGAGGCGTTGCGCCATTTGTGGGATACGCGCGACTGCCGGGATTATGATCGCTATCAAAGCCCGCAGATGATGCAGGCTATCGCCGCGGCGGATACGGTCGTGCTGGTCTCAAGATGGACGGACTGGCATGTTCCCTATGTCCGGAGCACCGTTGAAAACCTGCGGGATGTGACGGATGCAAGCCTGGTTCTGGTCGGGCCAAAGGATTTCGGTCAGGTCTCGCTGCGGCGCCTGCTGCGTCTTTCGGTCGCCGAGCGGCCCGCCTTCGGCGTGGCGCTGGACCCGGCGCTTCTGGCGGCGAATGACGCCATGCGCCAGATGGAAGGCGTGCGTTTCGTCGATCTGATCGCTGCGCTCTGCCGCAGGGATGGCCTTTGCCCGCAGGTGGCGCCAGATGGGCGGCTGCTGTCACAGGATGGCATCCATCTCACGCCGACCGGCGCGCGTGTTCTGGGTGCTTCCCTGGGCGGCGCGGCCGCGCTTTCTGCGCTATTTTCCGCACCGCATCCGTAAGGCCGGGGGTATGCCCTCTGGCATCCGCCTGCCGCCCTTGCTAAGCAAGTCCGGATCGGGGGAGAGAGCATGGCGCGGGTACTTGTCGTTGGAGGGGCAGGCTATATCGGGAGCCATGTCTGCAAACTTCTGGCCCGGGCGGGTCATGCTCCTGTTGTCTATGACAATCTCTCCACCGGTTCGGCTGCGGCCCTGCGCTTCGGGGCCTTTGAGCGGGGCGATCTGATGGATCGGGACCGGCTCGACCAGGTCTTTGCCACCCATCGCCCTGATGCGGTGATGCATTTTGCGGCCCTCTCGCTGGTGGGGGAGTCGATGCGCGATCCGGGCCGCTAC
>JALOTC010000219.1 GCA_025458085.1 Cypionkella sp.
CCATCCCAGTGGCCGCGCTTCTTCGCCCCTGCAAGGCTGCGGTCGTGCATCCCATAGAGGTTCGTGAAGATGCGGTCCTGATCCTTGAGCATCTGCTCTCTCCTTCACCCCTGGCGCTTGCGCCAGATCTGATAAGTCACGACCAACGCCCAGAAGAACGCGGCAAGGGCGGCGAAATCGAACAGGAACACAAAGCGGGCCTCCAGCCCCATCTGTCCCCCGATCCACTGCGCCCCCATCCACAGCAGCATCGTCCCGGCGATGACAAAGGCCACCATGCGGGCCTGTCGCGCGGTCTGAAGCTGCTTTTCCCGGTCTGGGTGGGTCATGTCGTCAACCCTTAGTAATCATTCGTCTTTGCGCGCTGGCGGAACACCTCCAGCCCCTCGCCGACGATGATCTTGGCCTGCGCCACCCACTTGTCGCGGGTGACCCGGCCCTTGAACCCTTTCAGATTGGCATCGACCCAGGCCACATCCGCCTCGGACCAATTCGCAATCTGGTCAAAGTGGTAAAAGCCCAACTCATTGGCCAGCTTTTCCATCGCAGGGCCAATGCCTTCGATCTCTTTCAAATCATCGGCCTTGCCCCCGCGCGGCGCAGACAGCCGCAGCGGACCTTCGCCTTCGGCCACCGCCTCAGGTTCCACCGCCGGCGCGCCATGGGCCGCACCCGCCTCTGCCGCCGGGCGACCGGGGTCTTGCCCCCAAGGCATCCCCACGATCAAACCGGCCACGCCCGCCACAACAGCGGCAAGGAAAGCAGCAGTCGTAAAGCTCTGATCCCCCACCAGCATCAGCGCGGCAAAAGCAATCAGACCGATCATCCCGGCAAAGATCCAGCCATTCAGGCTGGGGGCATTCTTCATCTCGGCGCGCGTCATTCCTGTCACTCCTCAAAACCGGCCCCTTGGGCCTCTGCCTTCAGTCGTCGACGTCTTACTTCTCTGCCGGGGGTTTCCCGGCAGCCAAGGCTTTCGCCTGTTCCACCCAAGCATCGCGGCTCGCGCGGCCCTTGAACCCTTCCAGATTGTCATCCACCCAAGCCAGTTCCGCCGCCGTCCAAGCGGCAATCTGGTCGAAGTGGTAAAAGCCAAGGCTGTGCAGCAGCTCTTCCAGCTTCGGCCCGACCCCCTTGATGATCTTCAGATCATCGGCCTTCCCCCCACGCGGGGCGGAAAGGGCGGCAGGCTTCTGCCCCGCCACAGGCGCGGCCTCTGCTTTGGCCGCCTTCGGCTCCTCTGCCACCGGCTTTGCAGCCGCAGCCTTCGTCGCGGTCTTGGCCGGGGCCTTGTCTGATGCCGATTTACCCAGCCACGGCGTCGTCAACGGCACTTCGGTCCCGTCGATCCGCTTGACCGTATCGCCGAAATCCACCGCCAGTTGCGCGCTGGCATTGTACTGCTTGCGTCCCGACTCGAACTCCTGAAGCGAGGTCAGCCCCTTCAACGGCTCCGAGGCATAGCGGCCATTCTGCGGCCCCGGCACCGGCACTTCGCCCTTGGAAAACCGCCCGATCAGCGCGCGCAGTGTGTCCGCCGTCAGATCCTCGTAATAATCCTTGCCGATCTGGGCCATGGGCGCATTGGCGCAGGCGCCAAGGCATTCCACCTCTTCCCACGAAAACTTTCCATCAGCCGAAAGCGTGTGGGGCGCGGGCGCGATCAATTCCTTGCAGACGGCGATCAACTCCTCCGCCCCGCAGATCATGCAGGACGTCGTGCCGCAAATCTGAATATGGGCAACAGACCCAACGGGTTGCAACTGGAACATAAAGTAAAAGGTCGCCACTTCCAGCGCGCGGATATAGGCCATCCCCAGCATATCGGCGACATATTCAATCGCCGGGCGGGTCAACCACCCCTCCTGCTCTTGCGCACGCCACAACAGCGGAATGATCGCGCCCAAGCGAGGTTCGCCGGGGTAAACTCAAACGAGGCAGGCTGTTCTTTGTGCAGACGGCGCAGCATTAGCGGTCGATCTCCCCGAACACGACATCCATCGTGCCGATGATGGCGGAAACGTCGGCCAGCTGGTGGCCCTTGGCGATGTAATCCATCGATTGCAGGTGCAGATACCCCGGCGCGCGGATCTTGGCGCGGTAAGGCCGGTTGGTCCCATCCGCCACCAGATAGACGCCGAACTCGCCCTTCGGCGCTTCCACCGCGGCATAAACCTCGCCCGCAGGGACGTGGAACCCTTCGGTATAAAGCTTGAAGTGATGGATCAGCGCTTCCATGCTGGTCTTCATCTCACCCCGCTTGGGCGGCGTGACCTTGCCGCGCGCCAGAATATCGGTCTTGGCGGCGGGTTCGCGCAGTTTCGCGCAGGCCTGCTTCACGATATTGGTCGACTCGCGCATTTCCGCCATCCGGCACAGATAGCGGTCATAGCAATCGCCGTTCTTGCCCACGGGAATTTTGAAGTCGAATTCGTCATAGCATTCATAGGGTTGCGCACGCCGCAAATCCCAAGCAAGGCCAGACCCGCGCACCATCACGCCGGAATAGCCCCAGTTCAGGATATCTTCCTCGGTCACAATCCCGATATCGGCATTGCGCTGCTTGAAGATGCGGTTTTCGGTCAGAAGCCCGTCGATATCATCCAGAACGCGGGGGAATTCCTCCGCCCATTGCTCGATATCGTCAATCAGTTGCGGCGGCAGGTCCTGATGCACGCCACCGGGCCGGAAATAGGCCGCATGCAGACGCGCGCCACAGGCCCGCTCATAGAACACCATCAGCTTCTCGCGCTCTTCGAAACCCCACAGCGGCGGGGTCAGCGCGCCCACATCCATCGCCTGCGTGGTCACGTTCAGCAAATGGTTCAGAACCCGGCCAATCTCGGAATAGAGCACCCGGATCAGGCTCGCCCGACGCGGCACGACCGTTCCGGTCAGCCGTTCAATCGCCAGACACCAGGCATGTTCCTGGTTCATCGGGGCCACATAATCCAGCCGGTCAAAATAGGGCAGGTTTTGCAGATAGGTCCGGCTTTCCATCAGCTTTTCGGTGCCACGGTGCAAAAGCCCGATATGCGGATCGCAGCGTTCCACGATCTCGCCATCCAGTTCCAGCACAAGGCGCAACACGCCATGCGCCGCCGGGTGCTGCGGCCCGAAGTTGATGTTGAAATTGCGGATCTTCTGCTCGCCGGTCTGCGCATCCACAGAACCGTCGTCATAGGTGTTGCGGCGGATATCCCCGTCCATCACTTGCCCTCCGCCTTCTGATCGCCCGGAAGCACATATTGCGCGCCTTCCCACGGGCTGAGGAAATCGAACTGCCGGTATTCCTGCACCAATTTCACCGGCTCATAGACCACGCGCTTTTGCGCCTCGTCATAGCGGACCTCGGTGTAACCCGTGGTGGGGAAGTCCTTGCGCAAAGGATAGCCGCGGAACCCATAGTCGGTCAGGATGCGCCGCAGGTCCGGGTGGCCCGAGAACAGGATGCCGAACATGTCGAACACTTCGCGTTCAAACCAATTCGCGCTCGGATGCACCTCGACCAGCGAAGGCACCATCTCTTCCTCGCCGACCTGAACCTTCACGCGGATGCGGTGGTTTTGGTACATCGACAGGAAGTGATAGACGACATCGAACCGCTTCTCCCGGTCGGGATAATCGACCGCGGTGATATCGACCAAGGACGAAAACCGGCAGGCCCCATCGACGCGCAGGAAGTCGATGAAATCGGCGATCCCGTTCAGCGTGGCCTCAACCGTCAATTCGCCAAAGGCGATGTGGGTCGCCACAACGTCATTGGGGCGCTTCAGCTCCAGATGGGCGGCAAGTTCTTGCAAGGCTTCGGACATGGTTTCCTCAGCGGGTCAGGGTGCCGGTGCGGCGGATTTTGCGTTGCAGCTGAAGGATGCCATAAAGCAGCGCCTCCGCCGTGGGCGGGCAGCCCGGCACATAGATGTCCACCGGAACGATCCGGTCACAGCCACGCACCACGGAATAGGAATAGTGGTAATACCCCCCGCCATTGGCGCAGGACCCCATCGAGATCACATAGCGCGGCTCGGGCATCTGGTCATAAACCTTGCGCAGTGCAGGCGCCATCTTGTTGGTCAAGGTGCCCGCGACGATCATCAGGTCAGACTGGCGCGGCGAGGCGCGCGGCGCCGTGCCAAAGCGTTCCAGATCATAGCGCGGCATGGAGGTATGCATCATCTCGACCGCGCAGCAGGCCAGACCAAAGGTCATCCAGTGCAAGGACCCGATCCGCGCCCAGTTGATGATATCCTCGGTCGAGGTCAGCAGAAACCCCTTGTCC
>JALOTC010000220.1 GCA_025458085.1 Cypionkella sp.
TTCGCCGATCGCATCGGCCTGTGATCCCGTCTCATGCCTCCGGGCTTGGCCTTGCGGCCCGGCCCGGACCAGCCTAGATTTCCTCCAGACAGACCGGAGTAAACACCATGGCGATCGAAGCCCGCGATATCGAAACCCTCATCCGAGAAGCCTTCCCAAAGGCCAAGATCACGGTGCAGGGCGACGACGGCGCGCATTTCGCGGCAGAAGTGATTGACGAAAGCTTTCGCGGCATGAACCGCGTTCAGCAGCAGCGCGCCGTTTACGCCGCGCTGAAAGGCAAGATGGATGGCGCGCATGGCGAACTTCATGCGCTGGCATTGACCACGCGGGCACCTGACTGACCCGCCAGAGAGGACCAGAACGATGAGCGCTGAGGCACAGATCCGCGAAACGATCGAAAAGAACGACGTGGTGCTGTTTATGAAGGGGACCAAGATGATGCCGCAATGCGGCTTCTCCTCCCGCGTGGCGGGGGTGCTGAACTACATGGGCGTCAATTTCGCCGATGTGAATGTTCTGGCCGATGCTGATATCCGCCAAGGCATCAAGGATTTCAGCGATTGGCCCACGATCCCCCAGCTTTATGTAAAGGGCGAATTCATCGGCGGCTGCGATATCGTCACGGAAATGACGCTGTCGGGCGAATTGGATCAGTTGTTCGAAAAGAACGGGATCGCCTTTGACAAAGCCGCAGCGGATAAAATCCGCGAAGCCAACGCGTGAAGATAGCCCTTCAAAGCGTTGATTAAATTGGAAAAGCCCGCAACATGGCGGGCTTATTCCATCGCTGAACAGGTTTCCAAAACCTGCTCTGCCCCGCCCTCACGCCAATAGAGCGTGGCCTCCTGCCCCCGCGTCCACCAGACATAATTTCCACCACCAGAGGGCCAGCCATACCGAGCGCCCGAGGCGGCAGGTTCGTTCACCAAAACCAATTGCTGCCCTTCCACAACCAGCACCGCCAACGCGCCTTCGGGGGTGTTGACGTAGACAGCCTCGATCTCGCCGCCGCGATAGCACGTGTAGCGCCCACCGCTGAACTCCGGCATGGCGAAGGCGGGGCTCGCCAAAAGCCCGATGGCAAGGCAAAGGCGGATCATGGCTGTGCGCCTTCTTCCATCCGATCCGCAAGCGACTCCGCCCGCGCGGCGATTTCGGCCAAGGACTCGCGAAGTTGCGGCGGTACAACCGGCACTTCCACCTTTTGCGGCGCGGGGGCCGGGCGCTCCTCCAACTCGGTCACCCTTGCCCGCAATTGGCGCAGCTCATCTTCGACAGCAGCGGTCTTGTCGGCCAGCATCAACCCCGCCATCAACAGCATCCGCGCCTCGGGCAAACGGCCAAGTTGGGTCACAAGAGGTTCTGCTTCCGCGTTCAGCATGGCGGCAGCCGTTTGCAGGAAGTGCTCCTCTCCGGCTTGACACGCCACCGAGAACTCCCGCCCACCAATCACAACCGTAACATCAGGCATCCGCGCCCTCCTTCGTCTCTGCTCCACCTGCGGGCTGTGCCGCCAAGGGATCGAGGGCCGCGATGATCTCATCCAATTCCGCAGCCTCAGCCGCGCGCAGGCTGCGCAAAGCCTCAAGCTCGGTCAACATCGCCTTGTTGATCAGATGCGGCTCCACCCGCCCTTCGGCCTGCGCCTCGGTCAGCGCGCGAAGCTGTTCGCGCAGGGACACGACCGTCTGCTTCAGCCGCTGCATCTCCAACCCTTGCACATCAAGCTGACGGGTCAGGCGGGCGATTTCCGCCTCAAGCGGCGCGGTCTGCGCCCCGCCCTGATCGCGCAGCTTGCGCAAGCGTTCGTGCAATTGCGCCGTGACCATGCGCTCCTCATCCAACGCCTCGTTCAGACGGGCAATCTCCGCCTCGGCCACGCCATCGGCCAAGGTGGCGACCGGCCCGCCCAAATCGGCAGGCTTGGCCACAGGCGCAGCGGCCCGCGCCTCCAACCCCCGGTCAATGCGCATCAGCGCAGCAGTAATGCGGCGTTCCAGTTCGACGATATCGTCCATGCCCCCTCTTTCCCGGTTTTTACTGCCCGTTCCGGCGGTTATCGGCCAAAGTGCGAATCACGCACTCGCATCTCCACCGTGATCATAGCGCAATCCTCCCGGCTCCACCGCCCCCGATCTGCCAAGGCTTTGGCAGATATGGCGGAAGCCCGCGCTTGAACTTGACGGATAGGGTGGTAAGGAACCCTCAACCCGCTCTTTCAAAAAGGAACAAGGCCTTGGATATCCAGACCCTCCGCGCACGCCACCCCGATCACTGGATGCGCGCGACCGCCATCCGCACCCTTGCTCTCGACGCCGTGGCCGCAGCCAACTCTGGCCATTCCGGCATGCCGATGGGCATGGCCGATGTGGCGACCGTGCTTTTTGCGAACCACCTGAAATTCGACGCCAGCGCCCCCCGCTGGCCGGATCGGGACCGATTCATCCTCTCCGCCGGTCACGGCTCCATGCTGATTTACGCGCTGCTGCATCTGACGGGTTATGACGCAGGCCACCCGGAATATGGCCATGTATCGGGCGTGGAAACCACGACCGGTCCCCTCGGTCAGGGCATTTCCAATGCCGTGGGCTTTGCCATCGCGGAAGAAAACCTCCGCGCCCGTTGGGGGGCAAAGGTACAAGACCATTACACCTGGGTGATCGCCGGTGACGGCTGCCTGATGGAAGGCGTGAGCCAAGAGGCCATCGGCCTTGCGGGCAAACTGCAACTGTCGCGCCTCATCGTGCTGTGGGACAACAACGGAATCACCATCGACGGCAAAGTCTCGCTCGCCGATATCACCGATCAGAAAGCCCGCTTCCTCGCCTCTGGCTGGGATGTCTTTGAATGCGATGGCCACGACCCCGAAGATATCGACCGTGCGCTGACCGCTGCCAAGGCCTCGCCCCGCCCGGCGATGGTGGCCTGCGCGACCCATATCGCCCTTGGCCATGCCGCGCAGGATACCTCCAAAGGCCACGGCGCACTGACCGACAAGGCACAGTTGCAGGCCGCCAAGGAAGGCTATGGCTGGAACCACGGCCCCTTTGAAATCCCGGCCGATGTGAAAGCATGGTGGGAAGGCGTGGGCCGCAAGGGCCATGCCGCGCGCAAAGAATGGGAGGCTCGCCTCGCCGCGCTTTCCCCCGCCAAACAGGCCGAATTCGCCCGCATCTATGGCATGGAGCCGCCCAAGAAACTGGGCGCCGTCATCCGCGCGCTGAAAAAGCAGGCCGTTGAAACCATGCCCAAACTGGCCACCCGAGCGGCCAGCGAAAAGGTGCTGCAAGTCGTGAACCCGATCATGCCCGAAACCATGGGCGGCTCGGCGGACCTCACGGGGTCTAACAACACCAAGACCGCCGATCTGGGCGTTTTCACGCCCGAGGATCGCAAGGGTCGCTATATCTATTACGGGATCCGCGAACATGGCATGGCCGCGGCCATGAACGGCATGGCGCTGCATGGCGGCATCCGCCCCTATTCCGGCACCTTCATGGCCTTTACCGATTACGCCCGCCCGTCGATGCGGCTTTCGGCACTCATGGGCCTGCCGGTGGTCTATGTCATGACCCATGACTCCATCGGTCTGGGCGAAGATGGCCCAAC
>JALOTC010000221.1 GCA_025458085.1 Cypionkella sp.
TGTGCCCTTGCAGGATCAGATGTTCCTGACCCGGCCCGTCGTCGTGTTCGCCGATAGCCCGAATGACCCTAACTATTTGCGGCAACTGGAACTTTTGGCGCGCGACTATCCCGCTTTGCAAGAGCGTGACGTGATCGTCGTCGTCGATACCGACCCCGAGGCCCGCGGCGAATGGCGGCAGAAACTGCGCCCGCGCGGGTTCAGCCTTGTGCTGATGGACAAGGACCTGCGCCCCACGATCCGCAAGCCTCTGCCCTGGGATGTGCGCGAGATTGCGGCGGCAATCGACAAGTTCCCTCTGCGCCGGCAAGAGATGCTGGAGCGTAACCCTTCGGGGCGCTGAGGGGCGGTTTTCGGGGGGGTGACATGCGTACACCCCCTGTACACCCCCCGTACAGACAGCCGTCTGGTCAAGCCGCGCCCCGGTTTGCATCCTATTCGAACTCCATGATCACATCATCGACCTTGAGGCTCGCGCCGGGGGCGGCGTTGATCTTCTTGACCACGCCCTTGCGTTCGGCCTTGAGGATGTTTTCCATCTTCATCGCCTCGACGGTCGCGAGGGCTTGGCCTTCCTGCACCTCTTGGCCTTCCTCGACCGCGATTTTCACGACGAGGCCCGGCATCGGGCAGAGGAGGAATTTGGAGGTATCGGGCGGCAGTTTTTCGGGCATGAGCGCATGGAGCGCCGCCTGACGCGGCGATTGCACGAGAACCTTCAGATCGGCACCCCGCACGCGGATGCGGAAGCCCATCGGCACCTTGCCCACCTTCAGCACCAAGGGCGCGCCATCGACCGTCAACCGGGCAAGGCTGTCGCCCGGCGTCCAGTCGCTTTCCACCCGCAGCGCATCGCCATCGGCGAAGGTGACGGTAGAGCCTGCCTTGTCGGCGGCGATGGTGACGGGAAATTGCTGGCCTTGCAGCGTCACCGCCCAATCATCGCCCACGCGGCGCTGGTGATTATCCATCGTGCCGGAAATCTTGGTGCGCCGAATTTCGGCCACGCGGTGCATCGCCGCCGCCGCCGCCGCCACGCGGCGCAGCATCTTCTCAGACAGCGTGACGCCTTGGAAGCCATCGGGATATTCCTCGGCGATGAAGGCGGTGGTGATATTGCCCGAAACGAAGCGGGCATGATCCATCACCGCCGCGCAGAAGGGCAGGTTATGGCCGATGCCTTCGACCTCGAAAGTATCGAGGGCAAGGCGCATCTCCTCAATCGCTTCTTCCCGCGTTGGCCCCCAGGTGCAGAGCTTGGCGATCATCGGGTCGTAATACATGCTGATCTCGCCGCCTTCGAAGACGCCGGTATCATTGCGCACCACGCCGCCCGTGGGGCTTTGCCCCTCGACCGGGGGGCGGTAGCGCGTGAGCCGCCCGATGGAGGGCAGGAAGTTGCGATAGGGGTCTTCGGCGTAAAGGCGGCTTTCCATCGCCCATCCGTTGATCTTGAGATCACTTTGCGCAAAGGGCAGCGGCTCGCCTGCGGCCACGCGGATCATCTGTTCCACAAGATCGACGCCGGTGATGAGTTCGGTGACCGGGTGCTCCACCTGCAACCGCGTGTTCATTTCAAGGAAATAGAAGTTGCGGTTGCCGTCCACGATGAACTCCACCGTGCCGGCAGAGGTATAGCCCACGGCCTTGGCCAGGGCGCAGGCCTGTTCGCCCATCGCCTTGCGGGTGGCAGGGTCGAGGAAGGGCGAAGGCGCCTCTTCGATGACCTTCTGGTTGCGGCGCTGGATCGAACATTCGCGTTCGTGCAGGTAGACGCAATTGCCGTGCTTGTCGGCCAAGACCTGAATTTCGATGTGGCGGGGCTGGGTCACGAATTTTTCGATGAAAATCCGGTCATCGCCAAAGCTGCTCGCGGCTTCGTTCTTGGAGGATTCGAAGCCCTCTTTCACTTCCGCCTCGCTCCAGGCGATGCGCATCCCCTTGCCGCCGCCGCCTGCGCTGGCCTTGATCATCACCGGATAGCCGATTTCGCCCGAGATTTTCACCGCCTCGTCGCCATCGGCAATCAGGCCCATATAGCCGGGAACGGTGCTGACGCCCGCTTCCTTGGCGATTTTCTTGGAGGTGATCTTGTCGCCCATCGCTTCGATCGCGGGGCTGGGCGGGCCGATGAAGACCACGCCTTCGGCCTCGAGCGCCGCGGCGAAGTTGCGGTTTTCGGAGAGGAAGCCATAGCCGGGGTGCACAGCCTCGGCCCCCGTTTGGCGGATCGCCGCCATGATCTTGTCGATCACGATATAGGATTGGTTGGCGGGCGCGGGGCCGATATGCACCGCCTCATCCGCCATTTTGACATGCAGCGCGTTGCGGTCGGCATCGGAATAGACCGCCACGGTCTTGATGCCCATCTTGCGCGCGGTCTTGATGACGCGGCAGGCGATTTCGCCCCGGTTGGCGATCAGGATTTTCTTGAACACAGGCTCTCTCCCTTTAGTCCGCCCGGGCCGGGGCGCAGATTTCGGCAATGCGGAAATGGAAAATTGGCGCGGCGGTCAGATCAGTAGCAGGGCGGCAGGAAACCGACGCCGCAAGAGGCAGAGCCTGCCAGCGCGCCAAGGGCCGCGCCCGCGACCATGTTTTCATCCGTGGCATCCGCGATGGCGGCGCCGACGACGGCGCCGGCAATGCCGCGTTCCTGCGGGGTGGCCATGCAACCGGCAAGGCCGGTGGCGAGAAGGGCCGCGAGAAGAAGGTTCTTTCCAAGCATGTTCGACTGCCTCGTTGCGAGAATGTTATATCGCGCAAGGATACAGCAACACCAAGGCGAGAAAAGCGAAAATCTGCCCTGATCGCGAGGCTTTTGGCAAGGTTCTGCCCAAGGGCAGAGCGCGGGCACGGGTGGGGGATCATCTGTCGCCCTCGTCCTCATCATCCCAGTCGTCTTCCCAGGCGGGTTCTTCTGCCTCGGCGGCGAAAACCTCGGGGAAGCTCGCTTGGGCCTTGCGCAGGTCAAGGCGCAAGAGCGCGTCATAGGAACAGGGGTCAAACGGGTCTTCGGCCGGCACAACCTCGCGCCCGAAAAGCCAAGAGAGGCGTCCCGCATCAAGGTTGCCGCGTTCGAAAGGCTCTTCGCCGAATTGGCGCACGAGGGCCGCCATGAAGGCCTGATCGGCCATGCGATCGGCATATTTGCGGTCCTTGAACCGCTCGCGCCGGATGATCTTGGCGGGGCCGTCCTTGCGGTTTTCGCGGCGGATGGTGAATTGGAAATCGGTGCCGGTCAGGCGGCTGGGAAAGCCACGGTGCTTTTTCATGCCGCACCTCCGGCAAGGGCGGCAGAGAGGCAGGCGGGCTGCGACGGGAAAGACCCGACAGCCCGCCAGATGATCTTACTTGTACTTACCGGTGTAGGTCGGCTCGGTCGTGACAACCGGCTCGTCGACGTAAACGGTTTCGGTGGCCTGGGAACCGCAAGCCGCGATGAAAGCGACCATGCAGAACGCCAGCAGGGTTTTCGTGCTCTTCGACATCCTCTACTCCTATATTCTTGGGAAGCGGCCGAAGGAACTGCCCCCCGGTTCCGCCCCCGATGCGAGGCTAAGGCCGCTTGGGTTCGGCCCTGCGGAACGATAGCTGAAAGCGCCCCCCAAGGACATGCGGAAAGCGCCGGATTTGTGGCAGGTGTTGCCACAAAGGCATAGCCATTTTGTGCAGGCGCAGCATGGACCATTGCACCAGGACGAAGAGGGGCCAGAACGCGGGACAAGGGCATGGTCCTTACAGCGGAATATTGTCGTGCTTTTTCCACGGCATCGCCTGCTTTTTGGCGCGCAGGGCGGCAAAGGCGCGGGCCACGCGGCGGCGGGTGGAGCGGGGCTGGATCACCTCGTCGATGAAGCCGCGTTCGGCGGCGACAAAGGGGTTGGCGAAGCGGTCCTCGTAATCCTTCACGCGGGCGGCGACCTTGTCCTTGTCGGAAAGTTCCGACCGGTAGAGGATTTCGACCGCGCCTTTCGCGCCCATCACGGCGACCTCTGCCGTGGGCCAAGCGTAGTTGAAATCTGCCCGCAGATGCTTGGAGGCCATCACGACATAGGCCCCGCCATAGGTCTTGCGGGTGAGGACCGTGACCTTCGGCACCGTCGCCTCGCCATAGGCAAAGAGGAGTTTCGCGCCGTGTTTGATGACGCCGCCATATTCCTGGCTGGTGCCCGGCAGGAAGCCCGGCACATCGACCAGCGTCAGGATCGGGATTTCGAAAGCATCGCAGAACCGCACGAAACGCGCAGCCTTGCGCGAGGCATCGATGTCAAGGCAACCGGCAAGGACCATCGGCTGGTTGGCCACCACGCCCACCGTCTGGCCTTCCAGCCGGATGAAGCCGGTGATGATATTGGCGGCGAAATCGCGCTGAATTTCGAAGAAATCGCCCTCATCCGCGATCTTGGTGATGAGTTCCTTCATGTCATAGGGCTGGTTCGGATTGTCCGGCACCAGCGTATCAAGGCTTTCCTCCACCCGCGCCGGATCATCAAAGAAGGGGCGGACGGGGGCCTTTTCGCGGTTGTTCAGGGGCAGGAAGTCGATCAGGCGGCGCACTTCGGCAATCGCCTCCACATCGTTTTCAAAGGCCCCATCCGCGACCGAGGATTTGCGGGTATGGGTGGAGGCACCGCCCAGTTCCTCGGCGGTGACGACCTCGTTCGTGACGGTCTTCACCACATCGGGGCCTTTGACCATGAAGATGAAGTCGGTCATGGCAGGCGAATAGACCGCGCCGCCCGCGCAAGGCCCCATGATCAGGCTGATCTGCGGCACCACGCCCGAGGCCATGATGTTGCGCTGAAACACCTCGCCATAGGCGGCGAGGGAGGCGACGCCTTCCTGAATCCGCGCGCCGCCCGAGTCGTTCAAGCCGATGACGGGCGCGCCGTTCTGGATCGCCATATCCATGATCTTGCAGATTTTCTGGCCATGGGTTTCGCTGACGGACCCGCCCATGACGGTGAAATCCTGCGAAAAGACATAGACCATGCGGCCATTGACCGTGCCCCAGCCGGTGACCACGCCATCGCCTGCGGGGCGGTCTGCCTCCATCCCGAAATCGGTGCAGCGGTGGGCCACGAACATGTCGAATTCTTCGAAGGAGCCTTCGTCGAGCAAAAGCTCGATCCGTTCGCGCGCGGTCAGTTTGCCTTTGCTGTGCTGGGCATCGATGCGGCGCTGGCCGCCCCCAAGCCGGGCCTTGGCGCGGCGGCTTTCAAGCTCGTTCAGGATGTCCTTCATGGCGTCCTCCCCTTCGGATCGGGCGCAA
>JALOTC010000222.1 GCA_025458085.1 Cypionkella sp.
ACAGGTTGACGTGATGACAGGCGCCTTCGGGCGCCTCTGTCTTTTGTGCACCCTCAGTCCTCTGCCTCATCCTCCACTTGGCCACGCCCGCGAAAACCCATCGCGACCACGAATTTCTCGGAACTGTCTGATCGGCTGGAGGGCGGCTTCACATTGGCCACCTTGCGGAAATTCCGCTTAAGTTCCGCTTGCATCGTGTTTTCGGCACCGCCTGCCAGAACTTTGGCCACGAATGTGCCGCCTTCCTCCAGGACATCAAAGGCAAAGGCAAGCGCGGCTTCGACCAGCGCCACGATCCGCAGGTGATCGGTGGCCTTATGTCCACTCGCGGCCGCGGCCATGTCGCTCAGCACCACATCGGCGCGACCGCCAAGCCAGCCTTTCACCTTCTCATCGGCATCCTCGGACAGGAAATCCAACTGATGCAGTTCCGCCCCGGCAATGGGTTCTACCTCTTGCAGGTCCACGCCCAAGACCGTTCCGACGGGTTTCTTCGGGTTTTGGCCAAGTGCATTGACGCGCACCACCGCCACCTGACACCACCCCCCCGGCGCACAGCCAAGGTCCACCACACGCGCGCCGGGTTTCAGGAAACCATATTTGTCATCCAATTCAATGATCTTGAACGCCGCGCGCCCGCGATAGCCTTCTTTCTTGGCGCGCAGCACATAGGGGTCGTTCAACTGCCGTTCCAGCCAGAGCGTCGAGGAAAGCTTGCGCCCCTTGGCGGTTTTCACACGCACCCGCAGGTCGCGCTGCCCCCGGCCCGAGGTCTTTTTTTCGCCTGTCATGCATAAGGTCCTTCGGTCAGAACGCCATCGGCATTCATCTGTGCATAGAGTAGCCCCTCGCGCAGACCACGGTCCGCGACGGATAGCCTATCGGTCGGCCAAATGCGCATCAGCGCTTGCAAGATCGCGGCACCCGACATGATCAGCGCATGACGATCGCGCCCGATCCGCGGGTCTGTCCGCCGCCCCTCTGGCCCGAGGGCGAGGTAATCGCGGATGACGACGTCGATCTGATCGCTCGTCATCTGCAAGCCATCGACCTTGGTGCGGTCATAACGCCGCAGGCCAAGGAAACTGGCCGCCACGGTCGTGACCGTGCCCGAGGTGCCGATGATCTGAAACCCTTCGCGCCGTGACTGGGCGTTATAGGGCGAAAAGCTGGCGAGCTGTTCTTCGAAAAACCAGCTCATCAAGGCAAAGCGGGCGCCGTCGTCTTCGACATCCGCGAATTGATCGCGCAAGGTGGCAACGCCCAAAGGCACACTGATCCAATCCACCACGCGCGCGCCGCCGTCAGGTTGCGCATCAAAACCCGCATGCAGCCCCATAATCGCACGCGAGCGGTCCTCGGTCGGAACGGTGGAGAGGTCGATCCAGACGAGTTCAGTCGATCCTCCGCCAATATCAACGACAAGAAGTTGTTCCGTTTTGCGATGCACCAAAGGCGCGCAGGAAATCACGGCCAGCCGCGCTTCTTCCTCGGGTGTGATGACTTCCAGGCTCAGACCCGTCTCGCGCCGGACTTGCCGGATAAAATCCCGCCCATTGCGCGCCCGCCGGCACGCCTCTGTCGCGACCAGACGCATCTTGCGCACGCCCAGCCGTTCGATCTTCTTTTGGCAGATGCGAAGCGCCTGAACCGTACGGGTCATGGACGCACGCGACAGTCTGCCTGAGGCTTCAAGCCCCACGCCAAGCTGGACAGTCTTTGAAAAACTGTCCACAACCGTGAATTGACTGCCCTTGGGTTGGGCAATCAGCATCCGGCAACTGTTCGTGCCAAGGTCCAGCGCCGCATAAAGCGTGCTGTCCCCCGGAGGAGGAGAAAGCGGTGTCGCGGCGGCGGAACCCTCCAAGGGCTCAACTGCCAACCGCGCAGCGCCCTCTCCTCGAGGACGCTCGGGCGTCATGGCCGCCCTCCATATGTGGTTGGTCTCAGGGTAACGCCCTTGCCCCCCTGCCGCAAGCATTTCCGCAAAAGGAGATAGGGACCGGTTTGAAGATGATCTTGAGAATTTTTCCATCCCGCCCCTGTCGCCACCGCGCCGGGACCGGGCTAATCTGCCGTGTGGCAGGGTTGGGTCGGTTCCATGATCCGCCATGTCGAAAACGCACCCTTCTGTCGCAAACGGGCGATTAGAACGGTGTCTGACCGGCAAAGGGAATCGGACGGATGGCAGAGGTGACGGTGGTCTTTTGGCGTGACATCCCGGCCCAAGTGATCGTGGGCAAGGGGCGGCGCGGGGCAAAGGTGCAACTGCCCGAACGCTTCGAACAGGCCATCGACCGCTGCGCCATGAAAGTCGGCGCGAAAGATGCCGATGCCTATCTGGCCGAATGGCGCAAGGCACCACCCTATGAGGTGGAGGGCGAGCAGGAGGAGGTCGCCCGCGCCGAGGCCGCAAGGCTTGATGCCGAGTATGACACCCAGCGTCTGAAGGCGCTGATCGAGTCCGAGGGATGGGCAAAGCCCTGAGCCGCGCTGGAACAATTCCTGACCGGCTATTCGATCGAGGTCATGCCCCGCACCGCCGAAAAGGTAGAGGATTTCCGCCGGATCCTGCCACGCGGAACCCGCGTCTATATCGCCCACATTGACGGCACGCCGATCGAGGAAATGGTCGCGACCGCCCGCCGGATCGGCGAGGAAGGCTTTGCCGTGATGCCGCAT
>JALOTC010000082.1 GCA_025458085.1 Cypionkella sp.
GCCCATCAGCTTGGTGAAAATGTCGTCGGCCTCGGCCAGATCATCCACCTTCACCTGCAACAGCGTCCGCGCCTCCGGGTCCAGCGTGGTTTCCCACAATTGCTCGGGGTTCATCTCGCCAAGCCCCTTATAGCGTTGCAGCGTCAGCCCCTTTTCGCCCTCGGTCAGAATGGCGCGCAACAGGTCAATCGGCCCATGCACCATCTGCTCGCGGTCCTTGCGCACAAGCCGCGCCGGGTCGCGATAGACATCGCGGCTTTGCCCCGCCACCTGCGCCAAGCGCCGCGCCTCGCCCGACCGCAACACCGCGCCATCCAGCGTGCGCAATTCCTCCACACCGCGCAGAACACGGCTCAAACGAATGCCATGATCCTGCGTGATCCGCCCCTGCCAGCCGCGTTCATATTCCAACGCAACCATATCCAACCGCTTGGCCACGGTATCGGCCACGGCTTGCAAATCCGCATCCGCACGGCCCGGATCAAAGGCCCCGGCCAAGGCCGCTTGTTCCAAAATCGGGCGTGGGTAATGGGTGGGGAAGGCATCCAGAACGCGCCGGAACTGCCGCGCCGCCTCCACCACACGGGCAAGGTCCGCGCCTGCGATTTCCTCGCCAGATTGCAACCGCAGGACTGCGCCTTCGATCCCCATTTCAATCAGGTAATCATCCAGCGCCGCCTGATCCTTCAGGTAAACCTCTGATTTCCCGCGCGCCACTTTGTACAGCGGCGGCTGCGCAATATAGAGATAGCCCCCCTCAATCAGTTGCGGCATCTGCCGGAAGAAGAAGGTGAGCAGCAGCGTCCGAATATGCGCGCCATCCACATCGGCGTCGGTCATGATCACGACCTTGTGGTAACGCAGTTTGCCAATATCAAACTCATCCCGCCCGATCCCGGTGCCCAGCGCGGTGATCAGCGTGCCAATCTCTTGGCTGGAAAGCATCCGGTCAAAGCGCGCGCGCTCCACGTTCAAAATCTTGCCCCGCAATGGCAAAACCGCCTGATTGGCCCGGCTCCGTCCCTGCTTCGCCGACCCGCCCGCCGAGTCGCCCTCCACGAGGAAAAGTTCCGATTTCGCCGGATCGCGTTCCTGACAATCCGCGAGCTTGCCAGGGAGAGAGGCCACATCCAGGGCCGTCTTGCGCCGCGTCAGCTCGCGCGCTTTCCGCGCCGCCTCCCGCGCCAGGGCCGCCTCAATGATCTTGCCCACGATCCCCCGCGCCGGGCCGGGGTTTTCCTCAAACCACTCCGCCAGCTTTTCGTTCACAAGGTTCTCAACCGCAGGCCGCACCTCGGACGAGACCAGCTTATCCTTCGTCTGGCTCGAAAACTTCGGGTCCGGCACCTTCACCGACAGCACGCAGGTCAAGCCTTCACGCGCATCATCCCCGGTGAAATCGACCTTTTCCTTCTTCGCAATGCCCGATGATTGCGCATAGGCATTGATCGTCCGCGTCAGCGCGCCCCGGAACCCCGCCAAATGCGTACCCCCATCGCGCTGCGGAATGTTATTTGTGAACGGAAGGACGTTTTCGTGATAGCTGTCATTCCACCACATGGCGATTTCCACGCCGATCCCGTTCTTTTCGCCGGTCATATAGATCGGCTCGGGCATCACCGCCTGCTTCGACCGATCAAGGTATTTGACGAATTCCTTGACCCCGCCCTCATAGAACAATTCCGTCCGCAACGGCTCTGCCGGGCGCTCATCCTCAATGATGATCCGCACGCCCGAATTCAGAAATGCCAGCTCCCGCAACCGCGTTTCCAGCGTCTTGAAACTGTAGTCGAGGTTGGAAAAGGTCCCATCCGCCCGGTTCGTCTTGGCGCTCGCCATGAACCGCACCTCGGTCCCCTTCTGCCCCGGCGCAGGCCCCACCTCGCGCACATGCTCGACCGTCTCGCCATTCTCAAACCGTGCGAAATATTCGGTATCATTGCGCCAGACCCGCAATTCCAGCCAATCTGACAAGGCATTCACGACTGACACGCCCACGCCGTGCAATCCGCCCGAAACCTTATAGGCGTTCCCGCCCTCATCGGTGTTGTTGAACTTCCCCCCCGCATGCAACTGGGTCATGATGACCTCGGCCGCACTCACGCCTTCCTCGGCATGCATATCCACCGGAATCCCGCGGCCATTGTCGCGCACCGACACGCTGCTATCGGCGTGAATCTTCACCGTCACCGCCGTCGCATGGCCCGCCAGCGCCTCGTCGATCCCGTTATCGACGACCTCATAGACCATGTGGTGCAACCCACTGCCATCATCGGTGTCGCCAATATACATGCCGGGGCGTTTGCGAACCGCCTCCAAGCCCTTGAGAACCTTGATGGAATCGGCACCATATTCGGCCGGTTTCTGGGCGGCTTCAGCCATGCGTCGGGAACCCCTCATCCTGTCCCCGCCTTATACGTCCGGGGGCGGGGAATGTCACCCCTCGGGCACAAGATTTGGTGTCAGGTAAAGGGAATCACCACGCCCACAAGCATCAGCAAAACCCCTGACCCGATGTTCAGCCGCCGCAGCGCCTCGGGGCTTTGCAGCATCTGCCGCACCCTATCCAAAAACAGCGCGAGCAGCAGATTCCCCACCATCGGGATCAGCGCCGAAAGCGCCAGAATCGCCGCAATATCCCACCCCGTTATCCGGCTCAGATCAAAGAACCCCGGCAGAAAGCCCATATAGAACAAGATCGCCTTGGGGTTCCCGATCACCGCCGCCACCCCCACCGAAAACCCGGCGCAGACCCCGGGCCGCGTCAACCGGCTGTCCTCCCCCGGCTTCGCTGGCGGCTTCACGATCAACAAGAGCCCCATCACAAGGAAAACCCCCGCCGCAACCCAGCGCATCACACCCAAGAGATCGCCATATTGCGAAAAGACCCAAGCAAGGCCCAGAATGGCGCAAAACGGCCACAGCACATCGCCCAGCGCGACCCCCACGGCCAAGGGCCAAGCCCCCGCCATCCCGCCGGAAAGCGCCCGCGCGGTCAACGCCACCCAAACAGGGCCGGGAATGACCCAAAGCCCCACCATGGCCAGCGCATAAAGGCCAAGCTGATGCAAAGTCACCGTCACGTCACGCCTCTCCCCAACCCTCGCGCAGGACAGACACCCCGCCCTCCTCGCGCAGGCCAAAGCCTTGCGCCCGCCCGGTCAAAGAGTCAAACAGCCCGACCTCGGTCCCCGTCATGATCGCCTGCGCGCCCAGTGCAGAAATCTCGTCATACAGCGCCGCGCGCCGATCCGCATCCAGATGCGCCGCCACCTCATCCAAGAGGAGCACCGGCGCCCGTCCCAAATCCTCGGCCAAGGCCCGCGCATTGGCGAGGATCAGGCTGATCAGCAGGGCCTTCTGCTCGCCCGTCGAACATTGCTCTGCCGGAATCCCTCGCGCGGCAAAGGCCCCGGCCATATCCACCCGATGCGGCCCTACCAGAGTCCGCCCCGCCGCCATGTCGCGCCGCCGCCCCTCGGCCCAGGCACTGGCCAGATCGTCCACCTCGCCCTCAGGATGCGCAATGGCCAGTGCTACGCGGGGGAAAGCCGTCTCCGCCCCCGCCTGCACCGCCATCAACCGCGCCACCGTCGCGGCCCGATGCGCCGCGATCTGCGCCGCCGCCTCGGCCATCCGCACCTCCAGCGCGCCATACCATGCGGCATCCGTCACCTGTTCCTTGAGCAAGCGGTTGCGCTCCCGCATCGCCTTGTCATAGGCCAGCACCGCTTCGCCATGTTCGGGAAAGAAACTCAGCGCCATCCGGTCCAGAAACCGCCGCCGCCCCTCGGCCGCCTCGATCCACAGCCGATCCATCGCCGGCACCAACCACAGCACCCGCAAAATCCGCCCCAAAGCCGCCTGAGTCGCGGCCTTGCCATCGATCCGCACCTGCCGCGCGGCCCCGCCTTCGGCCCCCGTCTCCACCTCATGCGTGCCCGCAAGGCCCCGGACCTCGGCCATCACCTTCCAGCCGCGTGCCTCCGGCTTGCGCGCCAAATCCTCCGGCCCCGCCCGCCGCATCCCCCGCCCGGGAGAGAGCAGCGATACCGCCTCCAGCACATTGGTCTTGCCCGCGCCATTCGGGCCAAAAATCGCGACAGGCCGCCCGTCAAAGACAAGCCGCGTCCGCACATGGCTGCGAAACTGCACCAGCATCAGCGAGGTGATCGCCAAACCGCTCACACCCGCCTCCCTTCATCTTGGCGAAAATACTCCACGGGGGGCGCGGGGGGTGTGAAACCCCCCGCTCCGCCACCTGTCACACGCGCATCGGCATCACGACATAAATCGCGCTCGTGTCATTGCCTTCGCGCATCAAGGTCGGATCGCCCGAGGAATTGAACAGGAAGACCGCATTTTCCCGGTCCACCTGACTCGCGATTTCCAGCAGGTATTTGGCGTTGAACCCAATGTCCAACCGCTCGTCACCATAGGCCACGGCCAGTTCTTCCTCTGCCGCGCCACTATCAGGCGCATTGACAGACAGCACCAGCCGATCCTCATCAAGGCTCAGCTTCACCGCCCGCGACCGCTCGCTCGACACCGTGGCCACACGGTCCACGGCTTTCGCGAATTCGGTGGCATCCACTTCCAGCCGCCGGGTATTCCCCATCGGAATCACGCGGGTATAATCGGGAAAGGTGCCGTCAATCACCTTCGATGTCAGCGTGATCGCAGGCGTGGCAAAGCGCACCTTCGTCTCGCTCACCGAAACGGCGATCTGCGCCTCGTCATCATCCAAGAGTTTGCGCAACTCGCCCACGGTCTTGCGCGGCACGATCACACCGGGCATCCCCTGCGCGCCTTCGGGCAGCGCCGTATCAATCCGCGCCAAGCGGTGCCCGTCGGTCGCCACCGCACGCAGCACAGCGCCATCCTCACCGGTCGAGACATGGAAATACACGCCGTTCAGATAATAGCGCGTCTCCTCCGTCGAAATCGCGAATTTCGCCTTGTCGAACAACCGTCGCAGCACGGGCGCGGGCGCGGCGAAATTCGACGTATATTCCGAACTTGCCATCACCGGAAAATCCTCACGCGGCAGCGTGGCAAGGCTGAACGTCGACCGTCCCGCCATGATCGTCAGCCGCCCCGAGGACGGGTCCTCAGACAGGCTGACCAGCGCCCCATCCGGCAGTTTGCGCACGATCTCATGCAGCATCACCGCCGAAACGGTTGTCGCGCCCGCACGCTCCACCATGGCTGCCGCGCGATCCACCACCTCGATATCAAGGTCGGTCGCCCGGAAACTCACCTGCGCGCCTTCGGCCTCGATCAGCACATTGGCCAGGATCGGAATCGTATTGCGCCGCTCCACCACCGACTGCGCCTGAGACAGCGCCTTAAGCAACGTGCCACGTTCGATCGAAAGCTTCATCCCTGGTCCCCTTATCGCCCCGAGGTTCCCCCCAAAGGGACGACGACATTACCCGGCTTTCACCGGTTCACAAGTGGTTGCAAAAAGATTGTGGGCCTTTGCGCATGAGGTCAAGGGCAGGCCCACAAGCCCGCCCCAACCTGCATCAGCTCTGCAACAACCGCTTGAGCAGTTGCACATCATCGGCCAGTTGCGCATCCGCCGCGATCAACTCGTCGATCTTGCGGATGCCATGCATGATCGTCGTGTGATCCCGCCCGCCAAAACGCCGCCCGATCTCCGGCAGGCTCCGGCTGGTCAGTTGCTTGCACAGATACATCGCCACCTGCCGGGGCCGCGCAATCGTGCGCAGCCGCTTCGGCCCGATCATATCCGACAGCCGCACATTGTAATGTTCGGCCACCCGGCGCTGAATTTCCTCGATCGACAGCCGCTTTTCCGAGGTGCGCAGAATGTCCGACAAACATTCCTGCGCCAAATCCAGCGTAATCTCGCGCCCCACCAGCGACGCAAACGCATAAAGCCGCATCAACGCGCCTTCCAGCACCCGTACATTCGTGGTGATCCGATGCGCCAAAAACTCCAGCACACCAGGCGCCAGCACCAACCCGCGATACTGCCCCGCCTGCTGCTCCACCTTGGCCTGCAAAATCCCCAGCCGAAGCTCGTAATCGGTCGGGTGCAGATCCACCACCAACCCGCATTGCAGGCGCGACCGGATCCGCTCCTCCAGATCCTTGATCTCCCCCGGCGCGCGATCGGCTGAAATCACGATCTGCTTGTTCTGATCCACCAGCGCATTGAACGTATGGAAGAATTCCTCCTGCGTCGAATCCTTGCCGGCGATGAATTGGACATCATCCACCATCAGCACATCGACCGACCGGAACAGCTCCTTGAAATCCATGATCTGCCGGTCCCGCAGCGCCTGCACGAACCGATACATGAATTGCTCGGCCGACAGATACAGCACCCGCAATTCCGGGCGGCTCCGGCTCAACTCATGGGCAATCGCATGCATCAAATGGGTCTTGCCCAACCCCACCCCGCCATAAAGGAACAATGGGTTAAAGGTGACAGGCCCACCCTCGGCCACCCGCCGCGCGGCGGCATGGGCCAATTCATTGGGCTTTCCCACCACAAAATTGTCAAAGGTGAACCGCCCGTCCAGTTGCGCGCCACCGCCCTGCACCGCCGCCTGCACGGGGGCGGCAACCGGCGCCTTGGCCGCAGGCTTGGCCCGCGCCGGGGCCTTCGCGCCCATCACCGCGAATTCCAACCGATCCACCGGCTGCCCAGCCTGCACCAATTGCCCGCGAATCTGATCCGCAAAATTGCGCGAGACCCAGTCGCCAAAGAAACTCGTCGGAACTTCAAAGCGCGCTACCCCATTGGCCAAACCGGCCAGCTTCAGCGGCTCGATCCAGGTCGTGTAATTGTTCTTCCCAACCCGCTTGATCAGCGCTTCCCTGACCTGTCCCCACGCTTCATCCGTCATCTTTTTTTGACCCGACCTGTTTCTCTTGCGGTGTTGTCACCGAATACTTCATCACGCAGAGAGCCCACCCAACGGCCCCGCGCGACTCACCACCCCCAACAAACAGCAGGCCGCCGCCACGCCAAACCAGGCACAACGACGTTATTGGGCGCAAAGCCCAGTACCCCAGACATGGCGCGGATTGCTCCGCAGACTGTCAACTCATTGATCTGAAAGCATTATCAAACCTTGGCAGAGCCTGATATCGCTTCTCTCAGATCCCGGCTGTCCCCCAGGACGACGTGAATCGCCCCCGGACGCTAGCAAGGCGCCAAGCCCCCCCGCAACCGAACTTCGATGTTGACAGGCGCGTCACGAAAACGAATCCCGCCCCACTCTGGCAAATCGGCAACGCCCCCCGCAAAAGCCCCTGATATCCCGCAGAAGGCCTGAAAAAAGGGTGCCCGTTTTCACGGACACCCTTGACGAAAATCTTGGCGTATTGGTCAGGCCGCGACTCAGGCCTTGGGGGCCGACAGCGCCTTCACACGGGCCGCAAGGCGCGAGATCTTGCGCGAAACGGTGTTCTTGTGGAGCACGCCCTTGGTCACACCACGGGCCAGTTCCGGCTGGGCATTCTTCAGCGCGTCAGCCGCGACCGATGCATCGCCCGTAGCGATGGCTTCTTCCACCTTGCGCACAAAGGTGCGGATGCGCGACCGGCGGGCCTTGTTCACGGCATTGCGCGCGATGGATTGACGGGCGCGTTTCTTGGACTGTTCGGTATTTGCCATCTGGCGGTCTTCCTTCGGGTCTTTGTTGCGTTCGCACGAAAGCCCCGAAAGACCATCCCCGAAAGGATGGTTCCGATTCTTGCCTAAGCGGGCCCACGCGCATGTGGGCATGGCCCATAAGCCAAAGCCGCGCGAAAGGAAAGCCGTTATTTGTCGCGAAACTGCGGCTGGCGCTTTTCAAGAAAGGCCGCCATGCCCTCTTTCTGATCCTCGGTGGCAAAGGCCGCATGAAACGCCCGGCGCTCAAACAACAGGCCCTCGGCCAAGCTCGTCTGCTCCGCCCGGTTCACACATTCCTTCACCGCCATCGCGGTCAGAATGGATTTCTCCACGATCTTCTGGGCGATCTTCATCACCTCGGGCATCAATTCCTTCGCTGGAAAGACCCGGCTGACCAGCCCGCAGCGCTCCGCCTCGGCGGCATCCATGAACCGCCCGGTCAGATGCATGTCCATGGATTTTGATTTGCCCACCAACCGCGTCAACCGCTGGGTGCCGCCCATGCCCGCCACGATCCCCAGATTGATCTCGGGCTGGCCAAATTTCGCCGTATCCGACGCAATGATGAAATCGCACAGCATCGCCAGTTCGCAGCCCCCGCCAAGGCAATAGCCCGAAACGGCCGCAATGATCGGCTTGCGCACCCGGCCAATCGCCTCGACCTCGGGGCCGAACAGATTGTCGAAATACACCTCTGTAAAGGTCTTGGTCGCCATCTCGCGTACATCGGCCCCGGCGGCAAAGGCCTTTTCCGATCCGGTCACCACGATGCAGCGCGTATTCGGGTCGGCATCCGCCGCCGTCAGCGCGGTGGCCAGTTCCGCCATCAGCTTGGCATTCAGCGCATTCATCGCCTCTGGCCGGTTGAGGCGGATCAGCGTGATATAATCCTCCGCTTCCACGATCAGCGTTTCATAGGCCATGGGCCGCCCCCGCATTGCACCAGCTTCACAGTGGCGTGACTCCTAGCAGCAAATTGCCAGATGGCAAGAACCCGAGGGCTGGCTGGCGTCCTTGGCCAAGGCCATCGCCTTGGCCATGCGCGGCATCTCCCCCTGCCGACCGGCGGCCCAAAGGCCGGCGGGCAGCGCCCGCCCCGCCCCTGGCGGGCGCTTCGCCCCCGCCGGGGCAGGCACTGCGCTCTGACATGGCCTCGGGCTGGCGCTCTTTCGCCCGATCGTCCCGCATGGGCGGGGCAAGGCCATGCCTTGCCTGATCCGCCCAAGGCATCCTACCTCTGACACTCCGGGCAATAAAACGACGACCGCCCCGATTGCACCACCCGCGCCACATGGCCCGTGCAACCGGGCGCCACGCAAGGCTCCCCCTCGCGGCCATAGACGCGAAAACTATGCTGGAAATAGCCCAATTCCCCATCCGCCTGCCGATAATCGCGCAGACTGCTGCCGCCTGCCTCAATCGCCTCGGCCAGAACCGCGCGGATGATCGGCACCAGCCCCGCCACCCGCGCCGCCGCGATCCGCCCCGCCGCGCGCTTGGGCGAAAGGCCCGCGCGGAACAGCACCTCGCAAACATAGATATTGCCAAGCCCCGCCACGACCTGCTGATCCAACAGCGCCGCTTTGATCGGCGTCTCCCGCCCTTTCAACCGCGCCACCAGATAGGTCTCGTCAAAGCCATTGCCCAAAGGCTCTGGCCCCAGCTTGGCCAACAAGGGATGCGCCGCCTCTGCCCCCGTGGGCAAAAGGTCCATCGCGCCAAAGCGCCGCGCATCGTTGAACGTCACCCGCGCCCCGCCTTCCATCTCCAGCACCACATGGTCATGCTTCTCGGGCTTGGGCATCTCATGGTGAAACTCTCCCAGTTCCACCCCCGCGGCACCGGGCAGG
>JALOTC010000083.1 GCA_025458085.1 Cypionkella sp.
CATGCGGCGGGCCTGAAACTGGCCGCAGGTGGAGACGGAGGAGATTTCGCGATAGCGGTTCTGGCCCGGCAGCCAGACCTCTAGGTCATGGGTCTTTTGCGCGCCAAAGCCCATGTCGCCGGTGCAGAGCACGATGGTGCGATAGGGCAGGCCCAGTTTTTCAAGGATGGCTTCGGCGCATTTCGTCATGCGGTCATGTTCGGCAAGCGCCGTGTCCGGCGTGCAGATGGTCACCATTTCGACCTTTTCAAACTGGTGCTGGCGCAGCATGCCAGTGGTGTCTTTGCCGGCGGAGCCTGCCTCGGACCGGAAGCATTGGGTATGCGCGGTCATGCGGAGGGGGAGGGCGGCTTCTTCCAGAATGTCGCCTGCGACCATGTTGGTCAGCGTGACCCTGCCTCGGACCGGAAGCATTGGGTATGGGCGGTCATGCGGATGGGAAGCGCGGGTTCTTCGAGAATGTCGCCCGCGACCATGTTGGTCAGCGTGACCTCGGAGGTTGGGACGAGCCACCAGCCGTTGGTGGTCTGATAGCTGTCTTCGGCGAATTTGGGCAGTTGGTTGGTGCCGAACATCGCCTCTTCCTTGACCAGAACCGGGGTCCAGGTTTCGGTCAGGCGCGCCTTTGAGGATGACAAAGCGGCTGCCGGAGAGTTTGGCGGCGGTTTCGAAATCCATCCCCGGTTTGACGCCCGGAATGTCGAAATGTTCGCGCGGCGCGAAGTCAAAATTCCGGGGGCTGCCCCAGCGGCGGATTTCGACGTTGTCTTCTTCATCCTTGCCTTGGGGAACATCGTCCAGCGGGCTGTTCGGGATGCGGCTGAGGATATCGCGCAGGCGCGCGTCCTCTTCGCCCGCCTCGGCGGTGAGGCGTGCGATTTCGGCCTTTTTTTCGGCCACGAGCGCGCGGAGGCGTTCGAATTCGGCATCATCGCCGCGGGCCTTGGCGGCGCCGACGTCTTTGCTGGCCTTGTTCTGTTCGGCCTGCGCGGCCTCGGCCGCTGCGATTTTGGCGCGGCGGTCGGCATCTAGGGCGAGGATTTCGGAGGACATCGCGGCAAGCCCGCGGCGGGCAAGGGCTGCGTCGAAGGCGGCCGGGTTTTCGCGGATGGACCGGATGTCATGCATGGGGGGCCTCTTGTTCTGTCTTGGCCGGGCTTATGCCCGATTTGGCGGCGAGGGGGAAGGGTGGGAGGAAAACCTGCGGCCGGACCCTATCATTCCGCAAGATGGGGGCCTATATCGCGCCCCATGCGCGGCCTTGCCGGGTCTTCTTGCCTATGGAAGCCCCGGCAGGTAGGGTGCGCGCCGATCACAACCGGGGGCAAGGCCCCGCCCGACAGTCGAGAGGACATATGTTCGTAACCCCCGCCTATGCGCAGGATGCCGGCGCTGCCGCAGCCTTTACCAGTTTCGTTCCCCTGATCCTGATCTTTGCGATCATGTATTTCCTTCTGATCCGCCCGCAGCAGAAAAAGCTGAAGGAGCACAAGGCCATGGTCGAGGCGTTGCGCCGGGGTGACCAGGTGCTGACCCAAGGCGGGATCGTGGGCAAGGTGACCCATGTGAACGAGGACAATACGATCCTTGTGGAAATCGCCGATGGCGTGAAGGTCAAGATCGTGAAGCAGACGATCGTTCAGGTGATGAACAAGACCGAACCTGCTGCTGCATAAGGACCTGCCGCAATGACACCCATGCCGCTTTGGAAGCGTCTTATCATCCTTCTGATCTGTGCTTTGGGACTCGTTGCGGCTGTTCCGAACCTCTTTTACGGGAATGTCGAACGCCATAACGATGCCGCTGCCGCCATAGAGGCGGCGGGTGGCGTGGCGACGGCGGAACAGGCTGCGGACCTCGCGCTGTGGCCATCTTTCCTGCCATCCAACCTTGTCAACCTTGGGCTTGACCTGAGGGGTGGGGCACATCTTCTGGCCGAGGTTCGGGTCGAGGATGTGTATACGGCGCGGATGGATGCGCTGTGGCCGGATGTGCGCGACGCGCTGCGCGATATTCGGGATCAGGTCGGCAATGTCCGCCGACTGCCCAGCCCCGATGGCACGCTGCGGGTGGCGGTATCGAACCCCGCTGGCCTGACTGCGGCGCTCCAGGCGATCAATGCGCTGGCGACCCCGGTGGTGAGCCTGACGGGCGTGGGGCAGAACGACATCGAGGTGGTTCTGGAGGGCGATGAGATCGTCATTCAGCTGTCCGATGCCGAGCGCACGGCGACCGATGGGCGCACGATCCAGCAATCGCTGGAGATCATCCGCCGCCGGGTGGACGAGGTGGGCACGCGGGAACCCACAATCATGCGCCAGGGTGAGGATCGGATCCTCATTCAGGTGCCGGGCGTTGGCTCTGCCGAAGAATTGAAGGCGTTGATCGGCACCACGGCGAAGCTGACCTTTAACCCGGTTGTCGGCCGTACCACGGATGCCGGCGCGAGCCCCGGTGCGCGGAACCTGCTGTTGCCCTCGATGGATGAAGAGGGGGTATATTACATCGTCGAAGAGACGCCTGTGGTGACCGGCGAGGAACTGGTGGATGCCCAGCCGGGCTTTGACCAGAACAATCGCCCCGCCGTGACCTTTCGGTTCAACCCGTCAGGCGCGCGCAAGTTCGGTGATTATACCGCAGCCAATATCGGCGCGCCTTTCGCGATCGTTCTGGACAATGAGGTGATTTCCGCGCCGGTGATCCAAAGCCATATTCCGGGCGGGTCCGGCATCATCACCGGGCGGTTCACCGTGGAGGAATCCACGCAGCTTGCGGTTCTTTTGCGGGCAGGTGCGCTGCCGGCCAGTATGGACTTTCTGGAAGAACGGGTGATCGGGCCGGAACTTGGCGCGGATTCCATCGCGGCGGGCCAGATGGCAGCACTGTTTTCGCTGATCGCGGTCTTTGCCTTCATGGTCTTGGCCTATGGGCTGTTCGGTGTCTTTGCCTGCTTTGCGCTTGTGGTGAACCTGATCCTTGTCTTTGCCGCGCTGACCATGATCGGCGCGACACTGACCCTGCCGGGGATCGCCGGGATCGTTCTGACCTTGGGCATGGCGGTGGACGCCAATGTGCTGATCTATGAACGCATGCGCGATGAGATAAGGGCCGGAAAGAAACCGGGGCAGATCATCACGGCGGGTTTTGACAATGCACTGTCTGCGATTGTCGACTCGAACCTCACGACCTTGATCGTGGCGGTGATCATGTTCTCGCTTGGGGCCGGTCCGACGCGTGGCTTTGCGGTGACGCTGGGCTTGGGCATTCTGACCACGCTGTTCACCTCTGTCTATGTCACGCGGCTGATCATCGGGCTGTGGTTTGCCTGGCGGCAACCCAAAACGCTCGACGTCTGAGAGAAGGGCCAAAAGCATGCGCATCCGCCTTGTTCCGCAGAAGACGAATTTCAATTTCTTCCGTTGGCAGTGGTTGACCTTTGGCAGTTCCATCGTGCTGATGGTGGCCTCCTTGCTGCTTTGGGTCGTTATGGGCCTGAACTACGGGATCGACTTTACCGGTGGCACCTCGATCCGGGCCGATACCAGCCAGCCTGCCGAGATTGGGGCCTATCGTGACGCGATCCAAGAGCTTGGCCTTGGCGATGTCGTGATCTCTGAAGTCTTTGATCCGACGATGGAAACCGGACGGCAGGCGATCATGATCCGCTTGCAGGGGACGGATGAGGACACAGCGCTGAACACGAATACCGTTGACGCGGTGCGCGCTGCGCTGGCCACTGTGGCGCCGGACATCACCTTTTCCAGTGTTGAGACGATTGGTGGCAAGGTTTCGGGCGAATTGGTCTGGAGCGCGCTTTTGAGCATCATGGCTGGCGCTGTCGGGATGCTGATCTATATCTGGGCGCGCTTTGAGTGGCAGTTTGCCGTGGGCGCCGTGATTGCACTTGTCCATGACGTGCTGCTGACGATTGGTGTTTTTGTGCTGTTTCAGCTGCGCTTTGACCTGACCATCGTTGCAGGTGTGCTCACCATCCTTGGCTATTCGATCAATGACAAGGTGGTCGTCTTTGACCGGTTGCGCGAGAACCTTTTGAAATACAAGGCGATGCCTCTGCGCGACCTGATGAACCTGACCTGTAACGAGACTTTGTCGCGCACCGTGATGACGGGTATCACCGTTCTGATGGCGCTTGTGATTCTGATGATTTTCGGCGGCGAGGTGCTGCGCAACTTTGCCTTTGCCATCTTCTTCGGCACAATTGTCGGCACCTATTCCTCGATCTATATGGCGAAGAACATCGTGCTGTTCCTTGGTCTGCCACGTGGCGAAAAGGCGAAGAAGAGCGATGAGAATGACTTCGCCAATATCGACGCCTGACATGCGCCTGACCGAGATCAGCTATGGGACCGCGCGGCCTGTGGAAGGCTATGGGCCCGGCTTTTTCCGGTTGGATGGTCAGGTGCTGCGGGGGGCCTGCCTCATCACGCCGTGGGATGCGGGGCCCTGGGGCGGCTTTGAGGATGCGGCGGCCCCGCTGGCGCTTGCAGGGCGGATCGATGTGCTTTTCGTGGGGACCGGTGCCGATATTGCCCATGCGCCCAAAGCCTTTCGTGCGGCGCTAGAGGCAGCGGGGATCGGGGTGGAAGTGATGAACTCGCCGGCGGCCTGCCGGACCTACAACGTGCTTTTGTCGGAAGGTCGGCGGATCGCGGCGGCGCTTCTTCCTGTGTGAACTGTTCTGCGCTGAGGGCGTTTATCAGGGGCGCTGCCCCTCTTGGCCTGCGGCCAATTCACCCCGGGATATTTGGAAACAGATGAAGACCGCTTTGGGCTTCATCTTGGCAAAAATACTCCGGGGGTGAGCCGCGTGAGCGGCGAGGGGGCAGCGCCCCCTTTCTGCCGGTTCGGGCTTGGCGTTGTGTCGCGATGTTGCGCTGTGCTTTTTCGCCGTGTATCAGGCGCAAAACCGTTCCGAGCAGGGAGAGTGGGATGCGTCGTGTCGTCGTCACGGGTCTGGGCATGGTCACGCCGCTGGCTTGCGGTGTGGAGGAAACCTGGGGCCGTCTTTTGGCGGGGGAATCGGGCGCTGGGCCGATCACGCGGTTCGATCCGGTGAATGTGGTGACCCAATATGCCTGTGAGATCCCGCTGGGGGATGGCACGAATGGCACCTTTAACCCTGATGACTGGATGGACCCGAAGGATCGCCGCAAGGTGGATGATTTCATCCTTTACGGGATGGCGGCGGCGACGCAGGCGGTGCGGGATTCCGGATGGGTGCCCGTTAGCGATGAAGAGCGTGAGCGCACGGGCGTGATGATCGGATCGGGTATCGGGGGGTTGTCTTCGATTGCCGAGACGGCGGTGCTGATCAAGGAGAAGGGGCCAAAGCGGGTTTCGCCGTTCTTTATTCCAGGCGCGCTGATCAATCTTGTTTCGGGGCAGGTGTCCATTCGGTTTGGCTTTAAGGGGCCAAACCATGCGGTGGTGACGGCCTGTTCGACCGGGGCCCATGCGATTGGGGATGCGGCGCGGTTGATCCAGATTGGTGATGCCGATGTAATGGTGGCAGGCGGCGCGGAAAGCCCGATTTCCGAGATTGGGATTGCCGGGTTCAATGCCTGCAAGGCGCTGTCGACCAAGCGCGCGGATGACCCGACCAAGGCGAGCCGTCCCTATGATGCGGACCGCGATGGCTTTGTCATGGGCGAAGGCGCGGGTGTGGTTGTGTTGGAGGAATATGAGCACGCGAAGGCACGCGGCGCGAAGATTTATGCCGAAGTCTTGGGCTACGGGCTGTCGGGCGATGCCTATCACATCACGGCCCCGAGTGAGGATGGCGAGGGTGGCTATCGCAGTATGGCTGCCGCGCTGAAGCGCGCGGGGCTGGACGCATCGGCCATTGATTACATCAATGCCCATGGCACCAGCACCATGGCCGATACAATCGAGCTTGGCGCGGTGGAGCGGTTGTTGGGCGATCATGCGGCGAAGGCCACGATGTCCTCGACCAAGTCGAGCATTGGGCATTTGCTGGGCGCGGCTGGCGCAGTGGAGGCGATTTTCTGCGTGCTGGCGATCCGCGATCAGGTGGCGCCGCCGACGATCAACCTCGACAACCCTGCCGTTGCGCCGAAGTTGGACCTTGCGCCGAACAAGGCGGTGAAGCGCAAGATCGATGTGGCGCTGTCGAATTCCTTTGGGTTTGGCGGGACGAATGCCAGCCTGATCCTTGGCAAGGTCACGTAAGCGATGTGGCGGTCTGTCGCCTCGAATGCGCTGACGCTGTTCATCGTGCTGTTGGTCGTCGTCTCGGGTCTGTTGGCTTGGGGGCGGGAGCAGTATGTGGGGCCGGGACCTTTGGCGGATGCGATCTGTTTCCGGGTGGAGCGGGGTGCGTCGCTGAGTGCGGTGAGCCGGGCGCTGGAGGCGGAAGGCGCGATTTCGGATGCGCGGATTTTCCGGATTGGCGCGGATTACAGCAATAGATCGGATGATCTGAAGTTCGGGTCGTATCTTTTGCCGCCGGGTGCCAGCATGGTGCAGGTGCTGGATGCGTTGACAGCGGGCGGGCAATCGACCTGTGGGCGCGAGGTGAATTTCCGGATCGGTGTGGCGGCGGCGGATGTTGTCCTGCGCGAGTTGGACCCGGCCACGCAGCGCTATGTGGAAGTGGCGAAGTTCGATCCTGCGGTGGAGGCCCCGCCAGAGGCCTATGTGGCGGTGGCCAATGAGGCAGATGTGCGGCTGCGCGTGACCTTGGCCGAAGGGGTGACGAGTTGGCAGGTGGTGGAGGCCTTGAAGCGGGCGGATTTCCTTTCGGGGGAATTGGCCGAGGTTCCGCCGGAAGGGTCGCTTGCACCCGACAGCTATGAGGTGGATCGCGGGTCGGACCGGGCGGCGTTGATCGCGCGGATGACGGAGGCGCAGGCGCGCATTCTGGCCCAGGCTTGGGCGGAGCGCGCGCCGGATTTGCCCTATGCCTCGCCCGAGGAGGCGCTGATCATGGCGTCGATCATCGAGAAGGAAACCAGTCAGCCGGAGGAACGCCCGCAGGTGGCGAGTGTTTTCGTCAACCGTTTGGAGCGCGGGATGCGGTTGCAGACGGACCCGACGGTGATTTATGGCGTGACCATGGGGCAGGGCGTTTTGGGCCGTGGCCTGCGGCAGAGCGAGTTGCGGCGCGAGACGCCCTATAACACCTATGTCATCTCGGGCCTGCCGCCGACGCCGATTGCGAATCCGGGGCGGTTGGCGATTGAGGCGGCGCTGAACCCGGATGATACGCCCTATATCTTCTTTGTGGCCGATGGCACGGGGGGCCATGCTTTTGCCGTGACGCTGGAGGAGCATAACCGCAATGTGGCGCGCTGGCGCGAGATTGAGCGGCAGCGGGGCGAAGAGGGCGCGACCGGGGTGCAGGGGGAATAAGCGCGTCCGGTCAAGGGGTTGCGGGGGGCGTTCCGGGGGATCGGGCGCCCCTTTTGCTTTGGCGGTGGCCAATCCTTGCCGAAAGGTTAAGGGATCGCGCCGCAAGCTATTGATCGGAATGGATTTTTCGCTTGACCCGGCGGGCGGTCCGATGTATCACTTGTGACATGCTAGAAGAAGTGTCGAAAGCGGCGGGGGTGACCCTTGGCCGCTTTTTTCATTTCAGCTCGTCCCGGAGGGGTGTCAACGAGGCGGGTGTGGCGCATGAGCATGAACTTCTCGGCGAAGGATGTGGCGGAACGAACCTCGATCCAGTTGATCGAGGGGGCGGCGGGCTTTCTGGATGAAGCCGCCGTGGCCCTGATGGCGGCCCTGCGGGCGGCCAGAGCGGGAGAATTTGCGCAAACGAAAGAGGCCCAGCAGGCGATCAAGGATTGGAAGACCGCGCTGGACTGGATGATGGATGAAAGGAACCGCCTTGAAAAACTCCGCAGGACTGCTGCCGGGGCTGTCGGAACCTCGGACCTCGACCTTGGGGCCGCGCGCGATGAGATTGGGCGCAGGCTGGCTTGCCTCCGCGACGCAGGAGAAGATTGACGCCTTTTTGGGCGGGCTGTCGGATGCGGCGCTGGTGGCCTTGCCGTGGATCTTTGAATTCTGGGCGCTGCCGCATCAATTGCCGCCTGAGGGTGCGTGGAAAACCTGGGTGATCCTTGGCGGAAGGGGCGCGGGCAAGACGCGGGCGGGCGCGGAATGGGTGCGCGCGCAGGTTGAGGGCGATGGGCCGGGCGATCCGGGGCGGGCGAAGCGTGTGGCGCTTGTGGGTGGCACGCTGGATCAGGCGCGGGAGGTGATGGTCTTTGGCGAAAGCGGGATCATGGCCTGTTCACCGCCGGACCGGCGCCCGGAGTGGAATGCGACTCGGCGGATGCTGACTTGGCCGAATGGCGCGGTGGCGCAGGTTTTTTCGGCGCATGACCCGGACAGTTTGCGGGGGCCGCAGTTCGATGCGGCCTGGGCCGATGAGATTGCCAAATGGGACAAGGGGCAGGAGGCCTGGGACATGCTGCAATTCGCGCTGCGGCTTGGCGCGCATCCGCAGCAGGTGGTGACGACAACGCCGCAGAATGTGGCTGTGTTGAAGGCCATTCTGAAGAACCCCTCGACGGTGATGACCCATGCACCGACAGAGGCGAACCGGGCCTACCTTGCCCGGAGTTTTCTGGAGGAGGTCGAGGCGCGCTATGGCGGCACGCTGCGGGGGGCGGAGGAGTTGGAGGGACGGTTGGTTGAGGACCGGGAGGGGGCCTTGTGGACCCGCGCGATGATTGAGCAGTGCCGGGGAAAGGTGCCGGAGCGGGTGGACCGGATTGTGGTGGCGGTGGACCCGCCTGTGAGCGGGAAGGACACATCGGATGCTTGTGGGATCGTGGTTTTTGGCGCGGTGACGCAGGGCGCGCCGAAGGACTGGCGCGGCGTGGTGCTGGAGGATGCCTCGGTCAAGGGATCGGCTGTGGTTTGGGCGGAGGCAGCGGTGGCGGCCTTTCACCGGCATGGCGCGGACCGGATCGTGGCGGAGGTCAATCAGGGCGGCGAGTTGGTGGAGGCCATGCTGCGGCAGGTGGACCCGATGGTGCCGGTGACCAAGGTACATGCCCATAGGGGCAAGGCCGCGCGGGCAGAGCCTGTGGCGGCTTTGTATGAGCAGGGGCGGATTGCCCATGTGCCGGGGATGCAGCTTCTTGAGGAAGAGATGGTGCAGATGACCCGGCAGGGCTTTGCCGGGAAGGGCAGCCCGGACCGGGTGGATGCCCTTGTCTGGGCGGTGACGGAGGCGCTGTTGGAGCCTGCGGGCCGGCAGAGGGGCAGACCCGCGATCCGCGGGCTTTTCAGATAGCGAGACGGAGAGCGCGAGATGGTGTTCAACTTTCTGCGGCGGGGCGAGCCATCGCCCGCGCCCGAGGTGGTATTGGAAAAGAAAGCGAGCGCTGCGGGCCGGGTGGTGGCCTTTGGCACTGCGGGCCGCGCGGTCTGGAGCCCGCGCGATGCAGGCAGCCTGACGCGCAATGGGTTTTTGCGAAACCCCGTGGGGTTTCGGGCGGTGAAGCTGGTGGCGGAGGCGGCGGCGGCCTTGCCCTTGGTTTGTCAGGATGCGGAACGGCGGCATGAGGTGCATCCGGTTCTGCGGCTGATCGGGCGGCCCAATGCGGCGCAGGGGCGGGCGGAGTTCCTTGAGGCGGTTTACGGGCATCTGCTGTTGTCAGGCAATGCGTGGCTGGAGGCGGTCCCGGGGGAGGCGGGCTTGCCCGGGGAATTGCATGTGCTGCGGCCGGATCGAATGGCGGTGGTGCCGGGGCCGGATGGTTGGCCCGTGGCCTATGATTATTCGGTGGGCGGGCGGACGCATCGCTTTGATCTGCGGGGCGGCGTGGTGCCGGTGTGCCATTTGCGGGCCTTTCATCCGATGGATGACCATTATGGCTTGTCGCCCCTTCAGGCGGCGGCGGTGGCGGTGGATGTGCACGGCGCGGCGAGTGCCTGGTCCAAGGCGCTGTGGCGCGGGGAGTTTGAGCGCCGAGCAATATGATCGGCTGGTGGAGGAGATTGAGACGAACCACCAAGGCGCGCGCAATGCGGGGCGGCCAATGTTGCTTGAAGGCGGCTTGGATTGGAAGCCGATGGGTTTTTCGCCCAGCGACATGGAGTTTCACCGGACGAAAGAGGCGGCGGCGCGGGAGATTGCCACGGCCTTTGGCGTGCCGCCCATGATGCTGGGGATACCGGGGGATGCGACCTATGCGAATTATCAAGAGGCGAACCGGGCGTTTTATCGCCTGACCGTATTGCCCTTGGCGCAGAAGGTTCTGGCGGATGTC
>JALOTC010000005.1 GCA_025458085.1 Cypionkella sp.
AAAGCCGCGTCCAGCAGCCGCGCAAGCGGCGCAAGCGCATTGGTCGTGCAAGAGGCGTTCGACACAATCGCCTGCCCCGCCAAAGCCCCCTCATTCGCGCCCAAAACCACCGTCACATCGGCAGCACCCGAAGGGCCAGAGATCAGCACCCGCCGCGCCCCTGCCCTTAGGCCCCGCTCGGCCACGTCCCGCGCCTCGGCCCGGCCGGTGCATTCCATCACCACATCCACGCCGTTCAGGTCCATCCGCGACAGATCCGCTTCGCGCGAGAGTAGGATCGCTCGGCCATTCACCACCAGCGCGCCATGCTCAAGCGCGACCGTGCCACGCCACGGGCCAAAGGTGCTGTCATATTCAAAAAGATAAGCGCACATCTCTGGCGTGGCGATGTCATTGATCCCCACCACCTCCAGCCCTGGCCAGCGATGCGGTGCCTCGGCCCAAGCGCGCAGCACGCTGCGCCCGATCCGCCCGAACCCATTGATGAAAACGCGCATGGCTCACCTCCTGCCCCACGCAGGTTCACCACGGCCCAGAGGCCACGGCAAGACCGGCTTTGTCATGGATACAAGAGGCGTCAGACCGCGACCGTCGTGCCCATGCCACGCTCGCGCGCCCGCGTCACCGCCATTGCCGCCACGGCAAGGTCTTGCAGCCCCACGCCCGTCCCATCAAACAGCGTGATCTCGCTTGCCGATTGGCGGCCCTTGTGGCGGCCGGTCAGCACATCGCCCAGCGGCGTGATCGCGCTCGCCTCCAGCGTGCCCGCCGCCACCGCATGCTGCGCCTCGCCAATGCTGATGCTCTGCGCCACCTCATCGGTAAAGACCGACGCCGCCGCCACCAGCGCGGGGTCCACCTCCTGCTTGCCCTTGGTATCGGTGCCCATACAGGCCAGATGCGTGCCGGGGGCCACATGCTGGGCCAACCTCCACCATCCGCTCCAGCGGCACCGCCTCGAACGGCAGGCCAAGCTCGGCCGCCACCTCGCCCAGTTTGGGCAGCATGTCGGGGTGATAATTCCACGCGATCACCCGGTCAAACTGGCGCACCCGTGCGGCCGCGCGCAACTGGAACCCGGCCTGATGGCCTGCCCCCACAATGCCCAGAACCCGCGCCTCTGGCCGGGCAAGGCGGTCAATCGAAATCGCACTCGCCGCGGCCGTGCGCAGCGCCGTCAGCAGGTTCCCCCCCACCATGGCCTGTGGCCGCCCAGTCTCCGGGTCAAACAGGAACACGCTCGACTGGTGATTGATCATGCCCTTGGCGGCATTGCCGGGGAAATAGCCCCCAGCCTTCACCCCCAACTGCCCGCCCGCGCGGTCCAGCCCGGATTTGAACCCATACTGCCGCCCCTCGCCCAGAGCCTCGCGCACGACCGGAAAGTTATAGGCATCGCCCCGCGACATGGCGGCAAAGCAGGCCTCCACAGCGGCAAAGGCATCGGCGGGGGAAACGAGGTCGGCAATCAGGGCTTCGGGCACGATCAGCATGGCATCTCCTTACCGGGCCGCGACCCGGCCTGTCTTATGATGGGCGAAACGCGCCGCCCCTTGGGGGGATCAGGCCGGGCAATGCCCGGCCTGCCGCGTGTTTTCTGACCCGCGCGCGATTTTGCGCGCGGATGTACGGGGGGTGTACAGGGGGTGTACACAGGGTGACATGTCGTTTTTTCCCCTATCGCCCCCTGCCTCAGACCCGATCAATAGGCCTTTCCGCGGGCCGAAACCGGCCAAACCACCTCGACCTTGCCGCCCCGCACGCCCACATACCAGTCGTGAACATTGCAGGTCGGGTCACAATGCCCCGGCACCAACCGCAGCTTGTCATTGATCACCGGCAGACCGGAGTCGACCGATTGCGCCTTCAACCCGGCATCGACAATGGCCTTATCCGCCTTGGCATGCGACATGACCGAGGTCAGGATGAACAGCGCATTTTCCCATTCGCCTTGGTCGATCCGCTTGCCATCCTTGTCCAGAATCCGGCCATAATCCGCATCCATAAAGGCATAGGACCCACACTGAAGTTCGTTGTAAACTCCTGAAGTGCTTTCAAAATAATAGGAGCCGGTGCCGCCGCCGCCCACGATATCGCACTCCAGCCCCTCGGCCTTCAGCGTATCGACAGCGTCCTTCACCATCGCCACGGCAATGTCGATCTTGGCCTTGCGGTCGTCATAGCTGTCCATGTGCTGCATCGCGCCCTGATAGGCTTGCAGACCGCTGAACTTCAGCCCCGGTGCCGCGTCGATGGCCTTGGCAATCGCCACAACCTCGGGCGTGGTCTTGACCCCACAGCGCCCCGCGCCGCAGTCAATCTCCACCAGACATTCGATGGTCGTGCCATGCTTCACCGCCGCCGCCGACAGGTCTGCCACATTGGCAATGTCGTCCACGCAAACGATCGTCCGCGCGCCCAGCTTGGGGATACGCGCCAAACGGTCAATCTTGGCAGGGTCCCGCACCTGATTGGAGACCAGCACATCCTTGATCCCACCCCGGGCAAAGACCTCGGCCTCGCTCACCTTCTGGCAGCACACGCCACAGGAACCTCCCAAGGATTCCTGCAACTTAGCCACATCGACCGACTTGTGCATCTTGCCATGAACGCGGTGGCGCATGCCTTGCGACCGGGCATAATCGCCCATCTTCTTGATGTTGCGCTCCAGTGCGTCCAGATCAAGGATCAGGCACGGCGTCTGAATATCCGCCTCATCCATCCCCGGCAGGGCGGGAATGTCGTAACCAACCTCAAGACCTTCGAATTTCGTGTGCGAGTTCATGGGCTTAACCTTTCATCCAAGGGAGAGTGTCCAGATCGACATTGCCGCCGGTGATGATCACACCGACCCGCTTGCCCCGGAACACTTCCGGGTTCTTCAAAATCGTTGCCAAAGGCACCGCGCAAGACGGCTCCATGACAATCTTCATCCGCTTCCATGTCTGCTTCATCGCGTCGATGATTTCCTCCTCGGTCGCGGTGAAAATGTCGCTGACATGGTTCTGCACGAAATGCCATGTCAGGTCCTTCAACGGCACTTTCAACCCATCGGCGATGGTTTCCGGCGCGTCATCGGCGATGATGTGACCCGCCTTGAAACTGCGATAGGCATCATCCGCATTCAGCGGTTCTGCCGCATAAACCTTCACATCCGGCGCGATGGAAGACATGGTCAGACAGGTGCCAGACACCATGCCACCCCCGCCAATCGGCGCGATCACGGCATCAAGCCCTTCTACCTGCTCCAAAAGTTCACGCGAACAGGTCGCCTGCCCCGCCACCACGCGCGGGTCGTTATAGGGGTGAACAAATTCGCCCCCCGTCCGCCCCTGCACTTCGGCAAAGACGGCCTCACGGCTAGAGGTGGAGGGTTCGCATTCCGTAATCACCCCGCCATAGCCCCGCACGGCATCCTTCTTGGCTTGCGGCGCTGTGCGCGGCATCACCACATTGCACGGAATTCCCCGCCGACCAGCCGCATAGGAGAGCGACAGCGCATGGTTGCCGCTGGAATGCGTGCATACGCCCAGTTTGGCCTGTTCCTCATCCAAGCCAAAAACAGCATTGCAGGCCCCGCGCACCTTGAACGCGCCCGCCTTCTGGAAATTCTCGCATTTGAAGAACAGCTCGGCCCCCGTCAGCTCATTGAAATAGCTGGAGGTCAGAACGGGCGTCCGGTGAATATAGGGACGAATACGGTCATGCGCCGCGATCACATCGTCGAATGTCGGCACATACATGGGGGTCATATCCTTCATGGTAGCCTCTTCATCTGTTCACAAATATCCCGGGGGTCCGGGGGCAGAGCCCCCGGCGGTCGGCACCTGATCCGGCGCTTATTCCGCAGCCTGCGCCAGTGCGGCATCGCCACCGCGGTAAAAGTCCTGCGCCGCCGCCACACCGGATCCAAGCCGCACCGGCCAACCCAGATCAGCCATGCACATCTCGGCCGTAGCGAGTCCAGCGAGCACCATGACATCGGTCAGCATCCCCAGATGGCCGATGCGGAACACCTTGCCCGCCACTTCGCCCAAGCCCACGCCAAAGGCCACGCCGTATTTCTCGGCCGCGAGTTTCACCAGGTCGGTCCCGTTGCAGCCGGGCGGCACGACAACAGCGGTGATCGTGTCGGAGTACAAATCGGGCGAGGCCGCGCAGGGCCGCATCCCCCAAGCCTTCACCGCGCGGCGCACGCCTTCGGCAAGCCGGTGATGGCGGGCGTAAACCGACTCCAGCCCTTCGTCCTCCAGCATCTCGATCGACCGGGCTAGGCCCGCGATCAACCCGACGGCGGGGGTATAGGGATAGCCACCGGCGGCATAGCTTTTCAGCATGTCACGAAAATCAAAGAAGGTCCGCGGCAGCGTCGCCGTTTCCATCGCCGCAATCGCCTTCGGGCTGACGCCAAGGATGGCCAGACCCGCGGGCAGCATGAAGCCTTTCTGGCTTCCCGCCACGGCGATATCAACACCCCAAGCCCCCATATCAAAGGGCATAGAGGCGATGGAAGACACGCCATCCACGAACAACAACGCCTGATGGCCCGCCGCATCCATCGCGCGGCGGATACCCGCGATATCGGAACGCACGCCTGTCGCGGTTTCGTTATGCGTAGCCAAGACAGCCTTGATCCGGCCCGTGGTATCGGCCTTCAGCGCGGCCTCGATCCGATCCAACGGCGCGCCTTCACCCCATGGGGTTTCGATGATCTCCACCTGCAACCCATGGCGCTGGCACATATCGATCCAGCGGTGGCTGAACATGCCAAAGCGCGCGGCCAGAACTGTATCACCGGCGCAGAGCGTGTTCGAAATCGCCGCTTCCCAGCCGCCTGTTCCGGTCGATGGCAGAATAATGACCTCGCCCTCGCTCATCTTCAGCACGCGGCGCACACCTTCAACGGCGGGCTTGAACATCCGCGCGAAGGCTGGGCTGCGATGATCGATCGTCGGCATGTCACAAGCCTTGCGGATCGCCTCGGGCATGTTGGTCGGGCCGGGAATGAAAACTGGATTCTGGAAAGACACGACACGTTCCCCTTTCTGGCTGGGTACGGGTGCAGCATAGGTGCAGCATTCACAGGGCGCAATTTTTTCGAAATTATTTTTCATCAGATGGAAAAATAACTTTTTTGATTGCAAAACAAAGGATAACGCTTTTTCAATGGACAGTGACAGAGTCAGCGCGCCCAAGGACTTTGAAGCAATGGCCGATACTGCACGCCCCCGTGGACGCCCGCGGGCCTTTCAGGACAAGACCGATCAGAATACGATTCAAGCACTTGACCGTGCGCTTGGCCTTCTCGCGATCCTTGCTGCCAACCCCGGATTGACCTTGTCCGATCTTGCCAGCGAAAGCGGGCAGGCGGTGGCCACCGTCTATCGCGCCCTCGTGACGCTGCAGACCCATGGCATGGTGGAATGCGAAGAACAGGGGCAGCTTTGGCACATTGGCTCCGGCGCGTTCCGCGTCGGGTCGGCCTTCTTGCGGCGCACAAAGGTCGTGGAGCGCGCGCGCCAACCGATGGACAGCCTGATGCGCGATACAGGCGAAACCGCAAACCTTGGGGTCGAGGTGCAGGATGAGGTTCTGTTCCTAAGTCAGGTTGAAACGCATGAGGCGATCCGCGCCTTCTTCCCCCCCGGCACAAAGGCGCCCATGCATGTGAGCGGCATCGGCAAGGCGTTGCTCGCTTGGTATCCCGAAGATCGGGTGCGCGGGATCGTCGCGCGGCGGGGCCTGTCGCGCTTTACCTCGCTGACCCATACTTCGGAAGTGGCACTTCTGCGCGATCTGGCACGGACGCGAGAGCGCGGTTATGCCATTGATGATCAGGAACGCGCCGAAGGCATGCGCTGCGTGGCGGCCCCGATCTTCAACGCACATGGCGAACCTGTGGCGGGCCTCTCTGTCTCTGGCCCCGCCTTCCGCATGGGGCTTTCCGACGCGGAACGGATCGGCGCGCAGGTTCGCGCCGCCGCCGACCGGGTGACAGAGGCGACAGGCGGCCTGCGCCCCTGACCCATCAGGTAAAGCGGTTGTCCCTCGGGAAGCCGCGCGGTGCCATCTTGCCTGCGCCTGCACGCGGGCCAAGCCATTCTGTCAGATCGGGTTCCGTCCTCGTGCGTCCAGCAGGGTCTTTCCAAGAAAGCCCCTCGGCCAAGGCAAAGGTCACCACGTCCGACAGGCCACCATCCTTGTATTTCTGCAGCCGCACGCCTTTGCCCTTTGCCATTTCCGGCAGCTCGGCCAAGGGGAAGACCAGAAGCTTGCGGTTTTCGCCCACCACCGCGACGTGATCGCCCCGAACCGCACGCAGGGCGGCGGTAAAGACCCCATCCTTTACCGTCAGCACCTGCTTGCCTGCGCGGGTCTGGGCCAGCACCTCGTCCGATGGGACGATGAACCCATCCCCTGCGGTCGAGGCGACAAGCAATTTCTGGCCTGCGCGGAAGATGGTGAAATCCACGATTTCGGCATCATTCGGCAGGTCGATCATCAGCCGGACAGGCTCGCCCATCCCCCGCCCACCGGGCAGGGCGGCGGCAGAGAGCGTATAAAACCGCCCATTCGCCGCCACCAGCAACAGGCGGTCGGTCGTTTCGGCATGGAAGGCAAAGCGCGGGCCATCGCCATCCTTGAACTTCTGCTCGGCGGCAAGGTCCACATGGCCCTTCATCGCCCGCACCCAGCCCATGCGCGAACAGATGACGGTGATCGGCTCACGTTCGATCATCGCTTCCATCGGCACATCGGCCACCTCGCCCGCCTCGGCAAAGGTCGTGCGGCGGTCCCCGATGGCGGTGCCTTTGCCAAATTGCTTGCGGATCGCCTCCAACTCTTCGCCGATGCGCTTCCATTGCAGGCGCTCGCTGTCCAAAAGGTCAGCCAGCCCGGCCCGTTCGGCCATCAAAGCATCGCGTTCGGCAATGAGTTCCAACTCTTCCAGACGCCGCAAGGACCGCAGGCGCATGTTGAGGATCGCCTCGGCCTGCACCTCCGAAAGCTCGCCGTCTTGGCCCGTCACCGGGCTGCGGTAATCCTTTTCGCTGGTCGCCCGCACATGCGGCACGCCCCAGCGTTCGCGCATCAGGGCGGCCTTCGGCTCCTCGTCATAGCGGATGATGTCAATCACCCGGTCGAGGTTGAGGAAGGTGATGATGAAGCCTTCCAAAATCTCCAGCCGATGGTCGATCTTTTCGACACGATGTTCGGACCGGCGGCGCAGCACATCGCGGCGATGGTCAAGAAACGCGCGCAGCACCTCTTTCAACGAACAGACGCGCGGCACCTTGCCATCAATCAGCACGTTCATGTTCAGGCTGAACCGACTTTCCAGATCGCTGTTCTTGAACAGCGCCCCCATCAGCACCTCTGGCTCCACATTCCGCGCGCGGGGTTCCAGCACGATGCGAATATCATCGGCGGATTCGTCGCGCACATCGGCCAGAAGCGGCACCTTCTTGGTCTGGATGATCTCGGCCAGCTTTTCGATCAGCTTGGATTTCTGGACCTGAAACGGAATTTCGGTGACGACGATCTGCCACGTGCCACGGCCCAGATCTTCCACCACCCATTTCGCCCGGGTGCGGATCGCGCCGCGCCCGGTTTCATAAGCCTCCACCAGCGCCTCGCGCGGCTCCACGATCACGCCTCCCGTGGGGAAATCGGGGCCGGGGATGATCTGCATCAGATCGGCGGTGGTGATCGACGGGTCGCGCAGCAGGGCGTGGCAGCCCTGAATCAATTCATCAAGGTTGTGGGGCGGGATATTGGTCGCCATCCCGACCGCAATCCCGCTGGAGCCATTCGCCAGAAGATTCGGAAAGGCCGCAGGCATGACCACCGGTTCTTCCAGCGTTCCGTCATAATTCGGGCGGAAGTCGACCGCGTTTTCGGTCAGCCCTTCCATCAGCGTTTCGGCAATGGCGGTCAGCCGCGCCTCGGTATAGCGGCTGGCGGCGGGGTTATCGCCATCGATATTGCCGAAATTGCCCTGCCCATCCACCAGCGGGTAGCGCATGTTGAAATCTTGGGCCAGACGCGCCATCGCATCATAGATCGCGGCATCGCCGTGGGGGTGATAGTTCCCCATCACATCGCCCGAAATCTTGGCAGACTTCCGGAAAGCGCTTGTGGCCGAAAGCCGCAACTCGCGCATCGCGTACAAGATTCGCCGATGAACCGGTTTTAGCCCATCACGTGCATCGGGCAGCGCGCGGTGCATGATGGTGGATAGCGCATAGGTCAGATAGCGCTCGCCAATCGCGCGCGACAGCGGTTCGGCCAGAAGCGAGGCCTCAATCTTGTTGTCATCATCGTCTGTGGACATGGATGTGGTGTAATCCGCACTGTTGATACGGTCCAGACAGAATTTCCGCAAAGCAAGGGGAAAGGGATGCAGATTTTCCACCCCATCCGTTTGGATAATGTGTTAACGCTCGGGTGTAATGAGTGAGTCAGGTACAGTTTCGTCATGCTTCGGTGGACACTTCTCCTTTGTTTTGGGATCTACCTCACGCTTCAGATCGCAGGTGATGATCGGGGGCAGAAACGCGCGGGCCTTGTTGAGGCAGAAAAACAGCCAGCAGTCATTGGCCTATCTGAAACCGCGGCAACGCCCGTGCCTGCTGCGCAAGGACCTGTGGCCACACCTACGGATCCAAGGTTGGTTGAGGTCGCATTCACACCAAATGCACCGCTCGTGTCACCCGCGGCCCAACGTGCACCTGAAGCTGAGCCTGCACCCGCCTCAGCCGCAGAAGATTTGGGCCAAATCATGTATGTCGCGGGCAGGTCGGTCAATGTGCGCGGCGGGCCCTCGACGAACAACCCAGTCGTCGGGCGGCTTGGCCGCGGCGAGGCTGTGCTTGTGGTCTGGGTTGAAGGCAATGGATGGGCGCGTGTCCGTGTCGAAGGCGATGGAATAGATGGCTATATCTCGGCGGGCCTTCTGACCGATCAGGCTCCGTAACAGGTCAGAAATTCTGAACAAGGCCCCGTGATCGCCAATCAAAACCTTTGACAAGGGCGGTTCTTGCCCCGCATGAACCCGACCGGCAACGGGCAGGATCATGACAAAAACCATCCTTATTACTGGCAGTTCCTCTGGCATCGGGCTGGATGCCGCGCGCAGCCTCCACAAGCGTGGATGGCGCGTCTTTGCGACCTGCCGGCAAGAGGCCGATTGCGCCAGATTGCGCGCGGAAGGACTTGAAAGCTTTGTCCTTGATTACGCGCAGGAGGCCAGCATCGCCACCGCGATGGAAGAGGTGCTCAGCCGGACAGGCGGAACCTTGGATGCGCTGTATAACAATGGTGCCTTTGCCTGCCCCGGCGCGGTGGAGGACCTGCCGCGCGATGCGATGCGGTCGATTTTCGAGACAAACCTTTTCGGCTGGCACGACCTGACCCGCCGCGTCATTCCGGTGATGCGCGCACAGGGCCATGGCAGGATCGTCAATTGCTCCTCTGTTCTGGGCCTTGTCGCGCTGAAATGGCGGGGGGCTTACGTCTCCACCAAATTCGCGCTCGAAGGTCTGACCGATGTGCTGCGCATCGAAATGCGGGGCACCGGCATTTCCATCAGCCTGATCGAACCCGGCCCGGTCACCAGCCGCATCCGCGCCAATGCCATCCCGCATTTCGAACGCTGGATCGATTGGGAAAACTCGGCCCGCGCCACGGAATACCAAAGCCTGCGCGGCAGGTTGTATGAGGAGCGCGGGCCGGACAAGTTTGAACTGCCCCCTTCGGCGGTGACGGCAAAGCTGATTCACGCGCTGGAAAGCCCGCGCCCCAAGGCACGCTATTATGTGACAACGCCCACGCATCTGATGGGTTTTGCCCGGCGCATCCTGCCAACCCGCGCGCTGGACTGGCTGATCGCCAAGGGCTGACCGCGACCTTCTGGCCCGTTTTTCGCCTTCGCTTTTTCCGAACAGACCACTACATCAGCGCCAAAGGAAGGAAGCCCGCATGCTCAACGACCCGCTGTTCATTCTGGCCGCCATCGCAAGCCTTGGCGTTCTGGTCATCCTGATGATCGGCATCGGTGGCTTTGCCAAGGGTGGCGAATTCAACCGCAAACATGCGAACCGGTTGATGCGCTACCGCATCGCGGCGCAGGCGGTGGCGGTTTTGCTGATCGTGGGCTTTGCCTTCCTGCGCAGCAAAGGGGGCAACTGATGGTCGTTCTGTCGAAAATCTACACCAAAACCGGCGATGCCGGCGAAACCGCCTTGGGCAATGGGGCGCGCGTGGCCAAACATTCCACCCGCGTCAGCGCCTATGGCACGGTGGATGAGGTGAACGCGACCGTGGGCCTTGCCCGCCAATTCGCCGAAGGCTGGCTGGACGAAGCTTTGGCCCGCATCTCGAACGATCTTTTCGACCTTGGCGCCGATCTGGCCACGCCCGACATGCATCTGGATGCAAGCCTGCCCTACACACCCCTGCGGATGATCGAAGGACAGGTCGCAAGGCTGGAGCGGGAGATTGACGAACAGAACGCCAAGCTGGAACCCCTGCGCAGTTTCATCCTGCCCGGCGGGTCGCGGCTTGCCGCGCAACTGCATCTGTGCCGCACCGTCTGCCGCCGCGCCGAACGTCTGGTCGTCGAACTCGCCACCATGGAAGAGGTCAATGCCGAGGCGGTCAAATACCTCAACCGCCTCTCGGATTGGTTCTTTGTCATGGGGCGCATCGCCAATAACGATGGCAAGGACGATGTCCTCTGGGTGCCGGGCCTGACCCGCTGACCTCGACAGAGTGCCTCTGTGCCGCGGCCTTTGGGCCGTGGCGTTCCTGCGATCTGCCGCGTCGATTTTGCACTGTTGCCGGGCCTTAAGACGGGCTAGTTACGGCGCGAGAGCTTGATGGAACAGGAGTGTTGCGCCGATGAAGGTCCTTGTGCCTGTCAAACGTGTGATCGACTACAACGTGAAGGTCCGTGTGAAAGCGGATGGCAGCGGGGTCGATCTGGCGAATGTGAAAATGTCGATGAACCCCTTTGACGAGATTGCCGTAGAAGAGGCGATCCGGCTGAAGGAAAAAGGCGTCGCGACCGAAGTGGTCGTGGTCTCCATCGGGGTGAAGCAGAACCAAGAAACGCTGCGCACCGCGCTCGCTATGGGGGCGGACCGTGCGATCCTGATCGAAGCGGCGGCGGATGTGCATACCGACATCGAACCCTTGGCCGTGGCCAAGCTCCTTGCCGGTGTGGTCAAGGAAGAGGCGCCGGGCCTTGTCCTCTGCGGCAAGCAGGCGATCGACAACGACATGAACGCCACGGGGCAGATGCTGTCTGCCCTGCTGGGCTGGTCGCAGGCCACCTTTGCCAGCGAATTGGCAGTGGATGGCGACCATGCCACCGTCACGCGCGAAGTGGATGGCGGGCTGCAAACGATCCGCGTGAAACTGCCCACGATCGTCACCGTGGACCTGCGCCTGAACGAACCGCGCTATGCAAGCCTTCCGAACATCATGAAGGCCAAGACCAAGCCCTTGGCCACCAAAACCCCCGCCGATTACGGCGTGGATGTCACCCCGCGCCTGACCGTGGTCAAGACGGTGGAACCGGCAGGCCGCAAGGCCGGTGTGAAGGTCGGCTCGGTGGACGAGTTGATCGCGAAACTCAAAGACGAAGCAGGGGTTCTGTGATGGCTGTTCTCCTTCTGGCTGATGTGAATGACGGGCAGCTTGCGACCGATTCGGTTGCCAAGGCCTTGACGGCGGTAAAATCGCTTGGCGAGGTGCATATCCTCGTCGCTGGTCAAGGCGGCGATGCCGCGGCGGCCGAGGCGGCACAGCTGGATGGCGTGTCCAAAGTGCTGTTTGCAGGCGATCACGCCTATTGCCATGGCATGGCCGAGGCGACAGCGGCGCTGGTCGTGTCGCTGGCGGGTGGCTACAGCCATATCGCCGCCCCGGCGACGGCGGCGGCCAAGAATGTGCTGCCCCGTGTGGCGGCGCTGCTGGATGTGATGGTGATTTCCGATGTCACCGCCGTGGTCGATGCCGATACCTTTGAACGCCCGATCTATGCGGGCAATGCGATCCAGACCGTGAAGTCCTCGGATGGCAAGAAAGTCCTGACCGTGCGGACTGCGGCTTTTGCCGCCGCAGGCATGGGTGGCAGCGCGGCAGTCGAGGCCGTGGCGGGCCCCGCCGACTCTGGCCTCAGCACCTGGGTCGAGGATAAGGTCGCCGCCTCCGACCGCCCCGATCTAACCAGCGCCAAAATCGTCGTCTCGGGCGGGCGCGGTGTCGGCTCGCAGGCCGACTTCGCGCTGATCGAAACGCTGGCTGACAAACTGGGCGCGGCGGTCGGTGCCTCGCGCGCGGCGGTCGACTCGGGCTATGCCCCGAACGACTGGCAGGTGGGCCAGACCGGCAAGGTCGTGGCGCCAACGCTTTACGTCGCGGTTGGCATCTCTGGCGCGATCCAGCATCTGGCCGGGATGAAAGACTCCAAGGTCATCGTCGCCATCAACAAGGATGAAGAGGCCCCGATCTTCCAAGTCGCCGACTATGGCCTCGTGGCAGACCTCTTCACCGCTGTCCCGGAACTGACCGGCAAGCTCTGACGCGTGACGATACGGCACAGAAGAGGCGCCGAAAGGCGCCTTTTCGCGTTCAGAGCCACGGCTCCAATCCCCGCGCCACCGCCGCCGCAATCGCAGCATGGGCCGCAGGCGCAGGCATCGGCGGGCCAAGCGATGACGACAAAACACCGTGGCGCAGGGCATCCACCCGCACCACCTCCTGCACCAAAGGCCGAAGGCGCGCCAACATCGCCGCATCCACAAGCAAAGGCTCCGCCCGCAGATCCGGCGTGGCAGAGGCCGGGGGCGGCGCAGGGCCAAGCCACAAAAGGAGGCGCGGGCAATCAAACGCCTCAAGCAACTGCGCCATCCGGGCCACCCAAACCGCCTTTAGCTCTGCCACCACCGCCGCAAAATCGCGGGGCGAGGTGTCGTGCAGGCGGCACACCAGATGCCGGGTAAAATGCACATCGGTCAATTCGACCTTGGGGAACAAAGCCTGCAAGCGGGCCGTGGCCGCGACAAAACGGTCATTCCGGCGTGGATGAACGGAATAAAAGCCATTAGTCAGGTTCTGCGCCCCCATCACCTGCACCACCACCGCACGGGCCCCGCGAGCCAGATCAGGCAAGGCCGGGTCTTTCAGAAAGGCATCCACCCCAGCATTGACCAGCCCAAAATTGACACAAGCCACCCCCGCCTGCCGTTCGACCAAGGCAGGAAACGGGTCCTCCACCAGTTTTCCATAGGTTTCCGCCCCGCCCAGAAACGCCACGAAAGGCTGCTCTAGCGCGCGATGCGGGCCGCGAAACACCAGTCGCGACGCGCCATAGCGGCACGAAAAATAGTCAAGCGCCCCCGCGCCTGAATAGGCATAGGCCATGTCACCCACCCGAAATACGTCACACCCGGGAAAGAGGCTGGCCGATTCTTGTTACCGGAAGTCTAATGCAGGCATTTGGTTCAAATGCGGTCGCTCCCTTGCCCCCTGCCCCCCCGAGGCATAAGGTTGCGCCGCAAATGGATGGTGGAGATCAGGATGGACATTCGCACGGTAGGCATCGTGGGCGCGGGGCAGATGGGCAATGGCATCGCCCATGTCTTTGCCCTTGCCGGCTATGATGTGATGTTGACCGACATCAGCGGCGAGGCTTTGGCCCGCGCCATGGCGACCATCGAAAAGAACCTCGACCGCCAAGTGTCGCGCGGTAAAATCAGCGCCGAGACAAAGGCCGAGGCACTGGCCCGCATCCGCACCACCCAAAGCCTGCCCGATGTTGGGCCATCCGACCTCATCATCGAAGCCGCGACCGAAAAGGAAGAGATCAAGCAGAGGATTTTTGCCGATCTTCTGCCGCATCTGAAGCCTGCGACGATCCTCACCTCCAACACCTCGTCCATCTCCATCACCCGGCTCGCCTCGCGCACCGACAGGCCGGAAAAATTCATGGGCTTCCACTTCATGAATCCGGTGCCGGTGATGCAACTGGTGGAACTGATCCGCGGCATCGCCACCGATCAGGACACATGGGATACGCTGCACGAGGTGGTAAAGCGGCTGGGCAAAACAGCCGCCAGCGCCGAAGATTTCCCCGCCTTCATCGTGAACCGCATCCTGATGCCCATGATCAACGAAGCGGTCTATACGCTTTACGAAGGCGTGGGGTCGGTGCGATCCATCGACGAGTCGCTGAAACTCGGCGCGAACCACCCGATGGGGCCTTTGGAACTGGCCGATTTCATCGGGCTGGATACCTGCCTTGCCATTATGAACGTGCTGCACGAAGGGCTGGCCGATACCAAATACCGCCCCTGCCCGCTGCTGACGAAATATGTGGAGGCTGGCTGGCTGGGCCGCAAAACCCAGCGTGGTTTCTATGATTATCGGGGCGAAACCCCGGTGCCAACGCGCTGACGGCTCAGCCCTTCGCCCGGTTCCCCAGCGACAGCGTGTGTTCCCGCAGCCAGGCAAGGAAGCCGCGCGGGTTGCCCTCCCAGTTCTTCAACTCCTCCGCCGGGATCGGCTCGCCGATTACCGGACGGGTAGGTTTGAACAGGCTGCGCTTGATCTCATACAGAAGCAGGCCCTGCCGCAGCGTATCGCTGATCTGATTGGCGATCTGGAAGGCGCGCGAATTCTGGCCGGGGAAAAAGATCGGCAGAATCGTCGCCCCCGAAGACCGCACGATCTTGTGGGTAAAGACGTTCCATTCCGCCTCCACCGCCGGGCCCCACCAATCCTCGCTCATCGCGACCTTGCCCGCCGGGAACAGGATGATCACGCCTCCCGCCTTCAGATGCTTCATCGTCTCATCCCGCATCTGAAGCCCCAGTTCCCGTGCATTTTCCTCATGCGGGAAGGGGACCGGGATCATGAACTCCTCAATCTCGGGGATGCCCGTCAACAGCGAACGGGTCAGAATCTTGAAATCCGACCGGACGCGGTTGACCATTTCGGCCATCACCATCCCGTCCACGAGGCCAGAGGGGTGATTGGCCACCACCACCACCGGGCCGGTTGCGGGAATCCGCGCGATCTCTTCGGCAGGCGTATCGATGCGAATGCCCATATGGCGAATGGCCTTGGGCCAGAACGGCGCGCCGAAAGGGGCACCAGAGCGTTCAAACGCACGGATCAACCGCAAAAGCGTGACCTTCGCGGTCAGCCATTCCAGCGTGCGGATCGTGCCGGACTTCCACGGATTGGTGAAGGTGCCCGCATAGGACAGGCGGCGCATATCATACTGGCCCGTGGCCCGCCGTTGCAGGGCCGAACCACTTTCGCCCGTTTCGATCTGGGATTGATCGGTCACATCCACCACTTCCGTTGCAGGCCAGACAGGCTCAGAAGTCTTCCCCGAACCTGTCGGCCACCAGATGCTCCAGCGCCTCGGCCAGTTTGTCGGCTTCGGGGCCTGTTGTCCGCACTTCAATAGTGGTTCCGCGCGAGGCTGCCAACATCAAAAGCCCCATGATGGAATCGCCCGACACAGACATGCCATCTTTCGACACCTCCGCCTCTGCCTGATGCCGTTCCACCAGTTCGACGAATTTCGCGCTGGCGCGGGCGTGAAGCCCCTTTTCATTCACGATCTTCAGGGTCTTTTCAGCCAATCCGTCACATCCCTTTGCCAAGGTCGAGGCTGTTGATGTATTTGCGCCCCGCATCCAAGGCCGCAGAAACCGCATCGGTCAACGCCATGTCGCGCGATTTGGTCAGCTTGATCAGCATCGGCAGATTCGCGCCGTACAGAATCCGGCGATCCGCGCTGCAACAGGCCATGAGCGACAGGTTGGAAGGTGACCCGCCGAACATATCGGTCACCACCACCACGCCGGAGCCCACATCCACCGCATCGGCGGCAGCACAGATTTCAGCCTGTTTGGCGGCGCGGTCATGGTCATCCTCAATCGCGATGGCCTGCATCCGTTCCTGCGGACCAACGACATGCTCCACGGCCGAGAGATACTCGCGTGCCAGACCGCCATGTGCAACGATCACGATCCCGATCACCCTTGGTCCATCCCGCTGGTCATATTTTCCCCCGCAGGGGCCGCTTGGGCGCGCCGTTCAAGTTCCCGATGTCGTTTTGACACCGACCAACCACTTTCTGCAAGCGCATTGGCCAGAATCTCGGTCATCACCACCGATCTATGTTGCCCCCCGGTGCAGCCAAAGCCAATGGAGAGATGGGCCTTGCCCTCCTCCCGATGCGCGGGCAGCAGAAAAAGCACCAGATCGCGTACACGCTGGAAAAATTCGGCGAACCTCTCGTCTGCCTCGACATGGGCGGCAACCGCAGGATCGCGCCCGTCTTTCTGGCGTAAATCAGCATCCCAATGCGGGTTGCGCAAAAATCGGCAGTCAAACACCATATCCAACCCGCGCGGCAGGCCCCGCTTGTAGGAAAAACTTTGCAGCGTGATCGCAAGACCGGGGCCTTGGCCAAGCGCATACCAGCGCATCACCTGTTCCTTCAGACCATGCACTGTCAGGTCAGACGTATCCAACAGATGATCCGCCCGCGCACGGATCGGGGCCAAAAGGTCAATCTCACGCTCCACACCTTCCTCGGGGCTGTTGCGCGGGGCCAAAGGGTGGCGCCGTCGCGTCTCGCTGAACCGGCGGATCAGGACAGATGGCTGACAGTCTATGTAAAGCACATCCAGCGTCACCCGCGGATCTCGCGTGAGACGGTCAATCATCTCAATAAGATATTGGGCATTGAAATCGCGGTTGCGCACATCGATCCCGAGCGCGACAGGTCGGGTGGTCGGCACACCCTCCACCAATTTCGGCACAAGGGTGATCGGCAGATTATCGATCGTCTCGTATCCCAAATCTTCGAACGCTTTGATTGCGGTAGATCGGCCTGCGCCCGAGGGCCCTGTGACGAGCACAAGCGAAGCCGACTCTCTCATTTCCAAAGCGTCAGTCATCGCCCCCGTCATCCATCATGCCCCGCGCCCCGACCGCAGATATTGCATGAGCGCAGCGGGAAAATGGCGTGCATCAACGCGATGGACAAGAGGAAGCGATTGCCCAAGCAAAGAGATTTGACGATATGGGGGCAGTCGCTCCGTCTCGCTGACATCAAGATCGACAACTAGGGTAACCTTTGCTTCCGCCGCCGCATTCGCCCGCAACAAGCCCAAACCCCGTGCCTCGACCAGACCAAATATCGCGGGGGGGCAACGGACGCTCAGCCCCTGCCGCGGCTCATCCTGCCAAAGTTCCGCTTGGTCATCTGCCACAAGATCGGCCCCCAGCGCCATTAACTCGAGGGCGAGCGAAGACTTTCCGCTGCCAGAGGCCCCAAGGATAAGCGCTGCCTTCCCCTTGAACGCCACTGCACTCGCATGAAGGAGAAGTGGCCCCTGTCCGGACAGCGGCAACCTTCGTTCCGTCACACAGGTAACCCCACGACGAACCGCGCACCCAAAGGTTCTGACAGCGGATCGGCATGGGTTGGGCGGATGTTTTCAGCCCAGATCACGCCCCCATGCGCTTCGACGATCTGCTTGGAGATCGACAGGCCGAGCCCAGAGTTATTTCCAAATTCAGTGTTGGGGCGTGAAGTGTAGAAGCGCTTGAATATCTTCTGTAAAGCCTCTTCGGGAATGCCGGGGCCGGTGTCTTCCACCACAACAAGCACGCGATTGTCACGCCGCCGAGTCCAGACACGGACAGCATCGCCATCCTCGCAGAAGGATACCGCATTGCTGACAAGGTTGACGAAAACCTGCGCCAGACGCGCCTCCAAACCGCTGATGCGGATAGGATCTGATGGGAAATCGGTAATCAGTTCGACACCTTTTTCCGAAGCTTGCTGACCGAGGAACTCGCATAGGTTCGTCAGCGTGCGGGTCAGGTTGAATTCTTCTTCCTGTTCTTTGACAAGTTCGCTGTCGAGGCGCGAAGCGTTGGAGATATCGCTGACCAGACGATCAAGCCGGCGCACATCGTGATCAATCACTTCCAGCAGACGGTCACGCTGATCCTCGCGCTTGGTCACATGCATGGAGGCCACAGCAGATCGTAGGCTGGCCAGCGGGTTCTTGATCTCATGCGCCACATCGGCGGCGAATTGTTCATTCGCATCGATCCGGTCATAGAGCGCCGCAACCATACCGCGCAAAGCGACAGACAGCCGCCCGATTTCATCCGGGCGGGCGGTCAGATCAGGGATGCGCACGCGGCCTGGCTGCATCTTGCGTGTATCGCGGTCCTGACCTGCCTCGGCCGCAGCAGCCAAATCAGCCAAGGGATTGGCGATGGTCGAGGCCAAAACAAGACTGAGACCAATAGACACAACGAGCGCGATCACAAACATCCGCAGGATTTGTTCACGTTCGTTGCGTACCAAGGCGTCAATCTCGCCCTCGGCACTGACAAGCGCGACAACGCCCAGAACCTCCCCCCGCCGTTCGACAGGAGCGGCGACAGAAAAAAGCGCCCCACCTGCAGGCCCGGTGCCAAGGTTGACCACCGTCTCGCCCGCTGCAGCCTGATCAAAGAGGGCACGCGCGAGACTCTCGACATCCGGCACAGCCTGCACGCCGGCAGAAGGGGCAAAGAGCGCTGAGGCCCTTTCCCACAAAGCATTCAAAAAATCTGTAATGACAGTAGAGCCTTGCGGCGCGAGGGCCTGCAACGGGGGCCCGGCACCTTGCCCTGCGATTTGGCCCGACCTCTCAAAAATCATGACCGTCGTTCCAGGGCTGAGCGTAACTGAGGCCATGTCGGCGTAATCGGTCAGCATCACCATGCCCGCTTCGGGCAGTCGGCCTTCTACAAGATCGGCAATCAGTTGCGCTTCGATAACAAAGCCCTGCTCGCGCTGCAAAACGAGGCTGTCGCGGAATGGGTTCACGAACAGAACACCCGCGACCATGATCACAAGGGCAAGCAGGTTGAAAATGATGATCTTGCGGGCAAGGGGCGAGCGCTTCAGCGACACCAGTCCGCGCCGGCGACGACCGTCGCGCAGCGCGTCCTCGCCCGGCACTTCGGGCGAGACCCAATCTTCACCCAAAAGCACCTGACCAGACGACCCTTTCGCCTCGGTGCGTCCGATTTGCGGAGAGGCGGTCATGCTTCGTTGTAACGGTAGCCGATGCCATAGAGCGTTTCGATGGCAGAGAAATCGTCATCCACACTCCGCATTTTTTTGCGCAAGCGTTTGATGTGGCTATCGATGGTGCGATCATCGACATAGACATTGTCGTCATAGGCGACATCCATCAACTGATCGCGCGACTTTACGATCCCCGGACGTTGAGCAAGGGCCTGAAGGAGCAGAAATTCCGTCACGGTCAGCGCAACGTCCTGCCCCTTCCAAGTGACGGAATGGCGCAGCGGGTCCATGCGCAGATGCCCGCGCTCCATAATCTTGTGTTCTTCGCTGACCGCAACCTCGCCAGAGGCGATCACATCTTGACGACGCAGAAGAGCCCGGATGCGTTCAACCAAAAGGCGCTGACTGAAAGGCTTCTTGACATAGTCATCCGCACCCATTCGCAGGCCGAGAACCTCGTCAATCTCATCGTCCTTGGACGTGAGAAAGATCACCGGCATGGAGGTCTTTTGCCGAATGCGCTGCAACAGATCCATCCCATCCATCCGAGGCATTTTGATGTCCAGCACCGCCATATCCGGCATGCGGCGCGAAAAAGCATCATAGGCGGCCTGACCGTCATTGTAGGTTTCGACCTCAAACCCTTCTGCCTCCAAAGTCATGGAGACCGAAGTCAGGATATTCCTGTCATCGTCTACGAGGGCAATCCTTGCCATAATTGTACCCCTACTTCTGCCCGTTGTATTTTTGTCCGGAATCTCTGCTTTCCGGGGCACAGAATCAACAGCGAACTGCAAAAACGGCCAAGTGGCTGCTTTATGAGGTCAGAAAAATGCCAAAGAATGGCTAATTTGCCTCAGTTCCGGCAAACCTGCGCCACTGGTTGCGCTAACCTGAACTTGGTTGCGCTAACTGTGGCAATGCCTTCTGTTACGCGCCCCTCACCCTATGGTATAGGGCCTCTGAGGCATCCCCTTTGGCCCGGGGGTTCTTCCGGTATCCCCTTGGGGGGCATGCCGAATTCTGACCGATATCGCCCACGCCGACATTGCGTGGCGAAAGGGAGCTTGCAGGATGACCATTGGACGCGTGAACCCCCACCGCACCCTCGAGGCACAAGGCATTTCCGGACTGGGCAAGGTCCATTACAATTTGATTGAACCCGCCCTTGTTGATGCTGCCGTGCAGCGGGGCGAAGGGCGGCTTGGCAAGGGCGGCGCGTTTTTGTGCACTACGGGCCAGTTCACTGGCCGTTCGCCCAAGGACAAATTCGTCGTCCGCACCGCTTCGGTCGAAGATACGATCTGGTGGGACAACAACGCCCCCATGGCCCCCGATGCCTTCGCCCGGCTCAAGGCCGACATGCTGGCCCATATGAAAGGCCGCGATTTCTTTGTTCAGGATCTCTACGCAGGTGCCGACCCGCTGCACCGCCTTGACGTGCGGGTGGTGACGGAACTGGCTTGGCATGGCCTGTTCATCCGCCACCTGCTGCGCCGTCCTGAACGGGCAGAGCTTGACGTCTTTACCCCGGAATGGACGATCATCAACGTGCCGAGCTTCAAGGCCGATCCGGCCCGCCATGGCTGCCGGACGGAAACGGTGATCGCGCTCAATTTCGATGAAAAGACCGTGCTGATCGGCAACACCGCCTATGCGGGCGAAAACAAGAAATCCGTCTTTACCATCCTGAACTACATCCTGCCCGGCAAGGGCGTGATGGCCATGCATTGCAGCGCCAACCATGCCATCGGCAACCCGGTCGATGCCGCCGTGTTCTTCGGCCTGTCCGGCACCGGCAAGACCACTCTATCCGCCGCCCCCGACCGTACCCTGATTGGCGATGATGAACATGGCTGGTCCGACCGTGGCATCTTCAATTTCGAAGGCGGCTGCTACGCCAAGACCATCGACCTCTCGCCCGAAGCAGAGCCGGAAATCTATTCCACCACGCACCGCTTCGGCACCGTGATCGAAAATATGGTCTATGATCCCGAAACGCTGGAACTGGATTTCGCCAACCGTAGCCTGACCGAAAACACCCGCTGCGCCTATCCGCTGGAGGCGATTTCGAATGCCTCGGCCACGGGCCTTGGCGGGCATCCGAAACATGTGGTCATGCTGACCTGCGATGCTTTCGGGGTTCTGCCCCCGATTGCGCGGCTGTCGCCTGCACAGGCCATGTATCACTTCCTGTCCGGCTTTACCTCCAAGGCAGCCGGAACAGAACGCGGGATCACGGAGCCAACGCCCACCTTCTCCACCTGCTTTGGCGCGCCCTTCATGCCGCGCCGGCCCGAAGTCTATGGCAAACTGTTGCAGGAAAAGATCCTGAAAACGGGCGCGACCTGCTGGCTGGTGAACACCGGCTGGACGGGCGGCGCCTTCGGCACCGGCAAGCGGATGCCGATCAAGGCCACCCGCGCCCTCTTGGCCGCCGCGCTGGACGGCTCGCTCAATGGGGTGGAATTCCGCAAGGATGCGAACTTTGGCTTTGATGTACCTGTGGCCGTGGCAGGCGTAGACACCGCCCTCCTGAACCCGCGCGACACATGGGCTGACAAGGCCGCTTATGATGCGCAGGCCGCCCGTCTGGTCGAAATGTTCTCCAAGAACTTCGCGCAATATGTGCCCTATATCGATGATGATGTGAAAGCTGCTGCAATCGGCTAAATCACCGGTCACAGATGACGCCTAAGAAGGCCTCGGATCTGTCCGAGGCCTTTGCCTTTGTTCAGAGGCTGGGTACAGCTAAATTGCCTTGGGGGCGCTGCCCCCGGACCCCCGGAGGATTTCGGCCAAGATTAAGGGGAAGCGGGCGTATCAGCCCATCAGCGCCTGCCGGATCAGGTTCGCCCCCGTCAGCACAAGAAGGACTTGTGTCCACCAGCGAAAGCGCGCCTGCGGCAGGCGGTCTTGCAACCTGTAACCCAGCGACATGCCAAGCTGCGCAGGAATGACCAAGAGTGCAGAGAGGGCGAGCCGTGCATCGGCCAAAAGCCCGGTCCCCAAATGGGCGGCCAGAAGGGTCACCGCACCGATCAGGAAAACAACTCCCTGCGTGCGGACCATCTTTTTCTTTTCCACCCCAGTGGACAAAAGATAGACGATCAGAGGCGGCCCCCAGATCCCTGAAATGCCACCATAAAGCCCCCCAATCACACCAAGGCCCCATTCCGCCCGTGCGCGATGTTCCAGCCGGAGTGCAAGCGGTACGCCCAATAGTTGCAGCAGGGCAAAGGCGGTGACCGGAATTCCGAGGAGCAGGAGGTAGGTCACTTGCGGGATGAAGGCGAAGAGCTGGGCGGAAATGGCGATGAAGACCACCGTTCCGATGAGAAAGCGGCGATATTCGATCGCCGTTTGCCTTGCGGCACCAAACCCCTGTCGGAAGGCTTGGCTGATGTTCGTGACAACCGTGGGAAGGATCAGTCCGGCCAGTGCTGCCTCGGGCGGAAGGAAGGCCGAAAAGGCCGACATCATGATCAGCGGCATGGCAAAGCCCACCGCACCTTTCACGAAACCCGCGAAAAAGGTAACGGCGCAGGCGGTCAGAACCTGCCACGGCGCAAGGCCGGCATCTGCCAGATAAGCCTCGATCATGCCCCTGTGTCGCGCGGCAAGGCGGGAAAGGGAAGGCCCTCGCCCTCAAAAATTGCATGCGACATTTTCCATCATTGTCGCGGCCTTTTGCGAAATTATGTTGCGCTGCAACTGCAAAGGGATTAGCCCGGTTGCAGCATAGACTCGGTACAAGGACCACGGCCATGGCCCATGACGGACAATCCCTTTCCACACCGCTTCTGGCGGATCTGACCGCGCTGACCGCTGCAGCCCTGCCCGAGGTGGAGGCGCTTTTTGTGCAAGGCCGCGAGGCGCTTCGGCAGGCTGTCACCGTGGGTGGCAAGGTGGCCGGGGCGGCGATGGAAGAACATCAGCATGCGGCCCATGTGCTGTCTTGGTTGGCCACCTATACCGAAGCCCTGCGCCAGATGCAGGCATGGGCGCTGCGCCTGCAAGAGCAGGGGCGCTTTGGCGAGATGGAGGCGCTGATCCACCAGATCGCTTTCGGAGAGTATCTGAACCAGATCCATGGGGGCATCCCCATGAGCCAGGGCGAGGTTGCGCGCTTGCAGGACCTTGACCTTGCCCCGGCCACCCGTGGCGCGGCGGTAGAAACCCTGATGGCCCGGGGCAACACCGCCGCCGCCCGCGCCCGACTTGTCGCGCTTATGCGCGATGGCCGGGCGAATGCCACTTTTGGCGCGACGGGTCTGGATGAGGAACTGGAGATGATCCGCGACCAGTTCCGCCGCTTTGCCGAGGATGAGGTAAGGCCCCACGCCCATGAATGGCACTTGCGCGATGAACTCATCCCGATGCCGGTCATCGACAAACTGGCAGAAATGGGTGTCTTTGGCCTGACCATCCCCGAAGAGTTTGGGGGTTTTGGCCTGTCCAAGGCCAGCATGGTCGTCGTCTCGGAAGAATTGTCGCGCGGCTATATCGGTGTGGGCAGTCTTGGCACGCGGACGGAAATCGCGGCGGAGTTGATCCTGTGCGGCGGAACAGAGGCGCAAAAGGCGCATTGGCTGCCCAAACTGGCCAGCGGGGAAATCCTTCCCACAGCAGTCTTTACCGAACCCAACACCGGATCAGACCTTGGGTCCTTGCGCACCCGCGCGCGGAAAGAAGGGGATGATTGGATCATCACTGGCAATAAGACATGGATCACCCATGCCGCCCGCACCCATGTGATGACCGTTCTGGCCCGCAGCGTTGAGGGTACCTCGGATTATCGGGGCCTATCGATGTTCCTCGCGGAAAAGACGCCCGGCACGGATGAAACACCCTTTGTCGATCCTGGCCTGTCGGGGGGCGAGATCGAGGTGCTGGGCTATCGCGGGATGAAGGAATATACCGTCAATTTCGACGGATTCCGGGTGAAGGGTGAAAACCTTCTGGGTGGGGTCGAAGGGCAGGGCTTCAAGCAATTGATGCAAACCTTTGAATCCGCTCGCATCCAGACCGCCGCCCGCGCCATTGGCGTCGCGCAGAACGCGCTGGACCTTGGCCTGCAATATGCCGAAGACCGCAAGCAATTTGGCAAGGCTCTGGTCGAATTCCCCCGCGTCGCGGGCAAACTTGCCATGATGGCCGTAGAAATCATGGTCGCCCGCCAGCTCACCTATTTCAGCGCATGGCAAAAAGACCACGACAAGCGCTGCGATCTAGAGGCGGGCATGGCCAAGCTTTTGGGCGCGCGGGTGGCATGGGCTGCGGCAGACAATGCGCTACAAATCCACGGCGGCAACGGCTTTGCGCTGGAATATCAAATCAGCCGCGTGCTCTGCGATGCCCGCATCCTGAACATCTTCGAAGGGGCTGCCGAAATTCAGGCGCAGGTCATCGCGCGCCGCCTGCTGGACTAAACACCGTCAAGCACAGCACACCAAAGGGGCGCATCTTGCGCCCCTTTTTTCTGCCTACTCCCCCCCGCGCGACGGGCGTTGTGCCCCAAGGCGTGGATGCAATTGCCCGGCAATCGCCCAGCATACCGCCATCGCCACGCTGCCCGCCGCAAAAATCCCCGGCAAGGGCGCCACCAACAGCACAAGCCACGCTGCCCCCGGTGTCAGGATGCCCGAAAAGTCCCGAAAGCTGGAATAAACCGCAGACATCTCTGTGCGCTCGGATGGCTTCACTGCCATCAGGAAGGGCAGCCCCCCCACCACATCCAGCGTGATCAAAAAGACCGAAACCGCCATACAGCACAGCACCGTCACCCAAGGCCAAGGCGAAAACACCGCCGCTGCCATAAAGAACGTGCAGCCCATCGCAAAGGCCCACCGCACCGCCCCCCGGACCGAGGCCCGCCGCGCCACCCGCAAGATCACGGGCGAGGCAAAAAGAAGCGTGTTCGAGATCGACAGCGCAAAGCCCCCGACCTTTTCGCTCAACCCCGCTTCCACACAAAAGATCGGCAGATAGACGATATAAATCCACCATCCCGAAGATCGGATCACCGCGAAAAGCCAGCCCGCAATCAACCTCGGTTGCCCAAAAAACCGCCCCAGATAGGCCAAGGGGTTGGCCGCAGGCCCCTTGGCGCGGGTGATCTGTTTGCCATTGCCCAAGCGCAGCACCCAGAACAGTGCCAAAAGAGCAATCGCAAAGCCCCCTGCCACGATGAAGGGCAAAGGTGCCCAGACCGACCGCAGCCAGACGCCCAAGAGGGGACCAATTGCCCAAGGCCCGGCGGCAAAGACCATCTGCAAGGATTGGCTCCGCCCAAGGTTCTGCCGGTCGATGTAATCAAGGATATAGGCGTTCAGGCAGACAAAGGTCGTGGCCGTGGCCATGGCCAGCGTCATTAGGGCAAAGGGCATTGACCATGCCTGCCCCAGCATCGAGAGTACCATGCCCAACAGGTAAAGCCCGCAACCCAAGGAATACATCCAGCGGCGCGGGACAAAGCGCGTACCCCAAGGCACGAACAGCCCCCAGATCAGCGATACGATCCCTGCCACGAAATAGGCAGCCGATGTGGCCTCGGCACTGCCCAGCACATCGTAAACCGCCAATGGCATGGCCGAAATCAGCGTACCCCGTACCGTCGCCTCCAACCCCGTCAGAAGCGCGAAATCCCGGACCTGGGGTGTGGGGGAATGTTTCAGAAAAAGGGGGATGCCAAGCGTCGCCATGCCTCATCTGCCCAATTTCAGGGCAGATCGTCTGACCCATTCGCGACAGGCGGCGTCGGGATTGTCCTTCTAGTTGCGTGACAAGCGCGCCATCAACCTCTGCCTTGCCTCGGGCAAGGCGCCGCCGCGCAGACGGTCTGCCAATTCGCGTTGCAGGAAATGGCCTGTGACCTCTAGCGCGGCGAGCAAGGCTGGGGCATCGACCATAGCGCCCGGAAGAAAGGCGCGCGGAAGCGGTAAAAGCTTGGGCGCCCAGTCCCCCGCACCCTGACGGCTGACCGCACGGCCTGTACGGGGGCTGATATAGGCAAGGTCTTGGGCCTGCCCCGTCACTGCGCAGGTCGCAAGGTCAAGGCCAAAGCCAATCTCCTCGAGCAGCGCGCATTCCCATGCTGCGTAACGCCCCAGCCAAGCGGTGCCGCTTTCTCCCATCTGATCCAGCAGCGCCTCGGTCACAGCATGCAGATGGGGATGTGGGTCGCGCTCCGGCAGGGCAAGGTGCAAAAGCGCGCAGATCGCGCCAAGCGCAGAAAGCGCCAGCGGATCACCCAACACTGCCGCGCGCGACCGCAGCGGTTCCACTGTGAAGGCCCCGATATGATCCTCAAGCCGCGCACGCCATTCCAGCGCGAGTGAGGCACCCGGCTGCAACAGCGGTGCCATCTTGCGCGACGCCCCGCCCCGCACCACCCCCAAGTGGCGGCCATGGGCGGCAGTCAGCACTTCGATGATCGCGCTGCCTTCGCCATGCGGGCGGGTCAAGAGGAGGATGCCTTCGTCGCGCCATTCCATGCGCGGACGATGCCCCTGCACGCAGCGCCACGCAAGGGTGCATCCTGCGTCGCGCTAGCTGGAAAGCCCGTCTTCCTCCAACAGCGTCCGGCCTTGGCGGTCCTCCACCTCGACCACCCAAAGGTCAGGGTCGAAGCCACGCTGCCGCCGGATCGCTGCATCCACCTCTGCCTCGGCCCCCGTGGCGAGCGTGACCCAGACCCGCGCGCCAGTGGAAAGATCGAAACTACGCTGAAAGAGCCGCGCCTGCCCGTCCAAGGTGGCAGACTTCACCAAGACCGCGCCCGCCGCATCATCGCCATGAGCCATCACAAAAGCGGGAATATCGGCCAGCCGCAGCCGCGCAAGGTAGGCATCCACCCAAAACCGCGTGGTCAGGCGCGGCGTCATGGCCGCCCCGCCCCGTCAGGCATCGCCATCTTTGAAATCAAGGCCCATTTCCGAATAGCGCTCGGCCTCTTCCAGCCAGTTTTCGCGGACCTTCACGGTCAGGAACAGATGTACAGGCCGGTCGAGGAAAGCCGCGATTTCCGCCCGCGCGGCTTGACCTACCTGCTTGATCGTCTCGCCCTTGTGGCCAAGGAGGATCCCCTTATGCCCTTCACGCGCCACATACACGATCTGGTCGATCCGGGTGGACCCATCGGGGCGGTCTTCCCATTTCTCCGTCTCGACCGTCAACTGATAGGGCAATTCCTCATGCAGCCGTAGGGTCAGCTTTTCGCGCGTCATTTCCGCCGCGATCATCCGCATCGGCAGGTCGGCGATCTGATCTTCGGGGTAATACCAAGGGCCTTCGGGCAACTCCCCCGCCAGCCATTGCCGCAAATCCCCCACGCCATGCCCGCGTTCGGCGGAAATCATAAAGGTCCGCACAAAGGGGAAAGCGGCGTTCACCTCCTCGGCCAGCGCGAGCAACTGCTCTGCCTTTACCCGGTCAATCTTGTTGATGGCCAAGGCGACAGGCTTGCCCTTCGGCATCTCCTCGGCCAGTCGGTCGATGATCGCCCGCACGCCTTCGGTCAATCCGCGATGCGCCTCGATCAGCAGCACCACAATATCGGCATCCGCCGCCCCGCCCCATGCCGCCTTGACCATCGCCCTGTCCAGCCGCCGCCGGGGGCGGAACAGGCCGGGCGTATCGACAAAGACGATCTGGCTTTGCCCCTCCATCGCCACGCCACGAATACGCGCGCGGGTGGTCTGCACCTTATGCGTGACAATCGACACTTTCGCCCCGACCATCCGGTTCAAAAGCGTGGATTTCCCGGCATTCGGCTCGCCGATCAGGGCGACAAAGCCTGCGCGCGTGGGTTCGGTCATGCGTCTTTCTCCATCTGCGCCAGCATCGCTTCGGCGGCGGCGGCCTCTGCCGCGCGTTTGCCCGCAGCGCGGGCCTGTGCCGTCATTCCATTTTCAAGCCGCACTTCCACGGTAAAGATCGGCTGATGATCCGGCCCTTCGCGGGCCACATCCATGTAAACCGGTAGCCCAAGGCCAAGCCCTTGGGTCTTTTCCTGCAACGCGGATTTGGGGTTATGGACCCGCGCCTCGGCCTCGTGGATGCGGTGGCCCCACAGCCGCAGCACCATGGACCGCGCCGCATCAAACCCGGCATCCAGATAGACGGCGGCAATCACCGCCTCCATCGCATCGCCCAAAAGCGTTTCCTTGCGCCGCCCGCCGGTCAGCATCTCGGACCGGCCTAGTTTCAGCACCTCGCCCAACCCCACCTCGCGCGCCACTTCCGCGCAGGTTTCCTTGCGCACCAGCGCATTGAACCGCGGGGCCAGTTGCCCCTCGGTCGCGGCTTTGTCGGCGGAAAGCATCGCCTCGGCCATGACAAGGCCAAGCACTCGGTCGCCCAGGAATTCCAACCGCTGGTTATCGGGCCGCGTGGCTGACCCGATGGAAGAATGGGTCACAGCGCGGATCAGCAATTCGCCCCGCCGGAACTCATGCCCGATGCGCGCCGCAAAGTCCTTGAGTTCCGCCGAAAGCCTCATTCCACCGCCTTGAAGAACCGGTCAGAGCGCCAGGTCCAGAAAAACAGCATCGACCGTCCGGCAGACGAGAACATGATCCGATCTGCCCTGCCAATCAGATGGTCAAAGGGCACAAAGCCCACACCGCCCACGGCCTGACCATAACGGCTATCTTGGCTGTTGTCGCGGTTGTCGCCCATGAAGAAGAAATGCCCCTCTGGCACGGTGAACACATCCGTGTTGTCACCAAAGCCGTTTGTGTCGATGTTCAGGATGCTATGGGCCCGCCCACCGGGCAGCGTTTCGGTAAAGCGGCTTTTCGTGCAGATATCGCCTTCGCCCACCGGCCCATTCTCGCAGCGCGGCAGGTTCCGCATAGGGCCTTGCTGTTCATAGACTTCTTCAAACTGCCCATCGGGCGTCTGCGGCACTTCCTCCCCGTTCAGGAAAAGAACGCCGTTCCGCATCTGCACGGTATCCCCCGGCAGGCCGATCAGGCGCTTGATGAAATCCGATCCGTTCACCGGATGGCGGAACACCACTACATCACCACGCTCCGGCTCTGACTCCATCCAGCGGCCATCGATAAACGTGCACAGCGAGAATGGGCAGGAAAACTGCGAATAGCCATAGGCCATCTTATTGACGAAGAGAAAATCGCCAATCAGCAGCGTGTCTTTCATGCTGCCCGAGGGAATCCAGAAGGGTTGGAAGAACAGGGTGCGAAAGGCCCCGGCGATCAGCAGCGCATAAACGATGGTCTTGATCGTTTCGACGATCCCGCCGTCGTTTTTCGTCTTGCTTGCCATGGTTTGCCCTTTGTCTTTTTCGCTTGCCCGCACTCGCGCGCTACATGCGCCCCAGAGGCCCCTGAGTCAAGCGAGGCGCGGCGGCGGCCTGTCTTTACCCTTTCGGGAAGGGCCGCGCCTCGATCACCACAAAGGCCTGCGCCCATGGGTGATCATCGGTCAGCGTGACATGGATCACCGCCGCGTGACCCTCAGGCGTCATCTCGGCCAGGCGCGCGGCGGCCCAACCGGTTACCTGCATGACGGGTTGGCCTGTCATCAGGTTCGTCACCGCCATATCCTTCCAAGAAATGCCCATTCTCAGGCCCGTGCCAAGCGCCTTGGAACAAGCCTCTTTCGCGGCCCAGCGTTTGGCATAGGTGGCGGCAATGGAGCGTGGGCGGCTGTTGGCCTTGCGCTGTTCTTCATCCGTAAAGACACGGTCCCGAAACCGCGCGCCATAACGGGCAAGCGTTGCCTCGATGCGGTCGATATTGGCAAGATCGCTGCCGATGCCAAGGATCATCCAATGCGCCGCCCTATGCCACGCGCGCCGCATCCATGCGTCGCCGCATCTCTTCGATCGCGGGACCAAGGCCCATAAAAACCGCCTCGCCAATCAGGAAATGCCCGATGTTCAGTTCCATCACCTCGGGAAAGGCGGCCACTGGGGCCACATTGTCGAAGGTCAAACCGTGGCCAGCATGGACCTCTAGACCGAGGCCATGGGCATGTGTCGCGGCACGGCGCAGCGCCTCGAGTTCTGCCTGCGCCTCGTCCTGCCGCCCTTCGGCATGCAACTCGCTGTAAAGCCCGGTGTGCAATTCCACCACCGCCGCGCCAATCCGCGCGCTCGCCTCGATCTGGCGGGGGTCATGGCCGATGAACATGCTGACGCGGATCCCCGCATCGCGCAAAGGTGCGATGTACGCGGCGAGTCGCGCCTCGTCACCTGCGACATCCAACCCGCCTTCTGTGGTCCTCTCCTCACGTCGTTCCGGTACAAGACAAATGGCATGGGGTCGCGTGGCCAAGGCGATGCGATGCATTTCGTCGGTTGCGGCACATTCGAAATTCAAGGGGATACCGATCCCCGCCTTCAGCGCCACAATATCGGCATCGCGGATATGCCGACGATCTTCGCGCAGATGGGCGGTGATACCATCCGCTCCCGCCGCTTCGGCCAGCAGGGCCGCGCGCAACGGGTCCGGCCATGCACTGCCCCGCGCGTTGCGCAATGTGGCCACATGGTCAATGTTCACCCCAAGCCTCAGCTTTCCCTGCGCAGCCATCTTCAATCCCTTTCCTGACACCGCGCAGACTAGGGCGCGCACCCGGCGCTGCAAGCCCCGTCTTGTATCGGATACAGCGCCGCGACCTACTGTCCCGGCCCGGCCTCTCCCTTTAGCCGGGCCGCTGCGGCAGCGCGGAGCTTTTCCGCCCGCGCCCTGCGCCGCTTTTGCCGCAGGTTTTGATAGGCGCCGATCATCGGCAGGCTGATGTAATAGCACAGCGTCGCAAAGAACAGGCCGGGCAGGATGCCGCCGACCAGATAGGGCAGGAACAGCCCTTTGTAGAAATGCTTCAGATGCGCCCATTCGATGGGATCATGGGTAAAGACCGCGACGATATTATCCCAGACCTCGCCCCCGGCAAAGGCGAAGGCGGACAGGATCTGGCTAGCCGGCACTGCATCTACCCCTGTGCCCAGCATCAGATGGCCGAGTTTCACCGAACCATAGGCGATCAGCGGAAAGGTGATCGGATTGCCGAAGGCTGTCGCGAAAAGCGATGCGATCACATTCCCGCGCATCAGCCACGCCAAGCCCGCCGAAAGGAAGAAATGAAACCCGAACAGCGGCGTGAAGGAAGCAAACACCCCCGCCCAGATACCCCGCGCGATTCTGTGGGGCGGATCAGGCAGACGGGTCAGGCGATGCCAGATGTAGTTTCCCGCCCGCATCCAGCCGCCCTTTGGGTAGAAAAAGGCCTTGGCCTTTTCGAAAAAGCTAAGCTTGTTGCGGCGCCTGAATACCACCCCTGCCCCTTTGCCCGTCTGTCATCCAAGGTGCGCAGGCGCAACCTCAGGGTTTGCGTGACAGGTTGCGATGCCGCGAGACCTGAGCCACATCCGTTTCGGCCTCTAGCGCCGTCATGACCATGTGCAGATGTTCCACATCGCGCAGGTCCACATCCACCAACAGCCTGTAGAAATCAGGCTTGCGGTCGGTGAAAGTCAGATCCGAGATATTGGCCTTCTGCTCGCCAATCAAGGTGCAGATCCGCCCCAACACGCCTGCGTCATTGGCAATGGTCAAATCGATCGACACGGTATTGACCGCCGCATGCCGCCCGCTATGCCAGGACAGGTCAACCCAGCGTTCGGTCTGATCCTCAAATTCGGCCAGAGCGGGGCAGTCGATGCTATGCGCGACGATCCCCTTGCCGCGATAGGTGATGCCCACAATGCGCTCGCCCGGAAGGGGTTGGCAACAGGGCGCACGGCGGAAGGCTTGGTCGTCCGACAGGCCCACGACAGGGCGCGCGCTATCCACCTCGGGCAGGGTCGCGCGCGCCAGTTCGGGGTAAAGCGTTTCCACCACGCGGCGCGCGGCGATTTCGGCACTGCCAAGGCGGGCCAAAAGTTCCGTCTCATCGCCGAGGCCCAGCATCTTGGCTGCTGTTCGCAAGGCCTTGTCCGTCGCCTTTTTGCCTACATGGTCAAAGGCTGCGCGGGCAAGTTCCTGGCCCAGTTTCACGAACCGCCCCCGGTCTTCTTCGCGCAAGGATCTGCGGATCGCGGCCTTGGCCCGGCCCGTGGTGACAATGTCGATCCAGCTTGATTGCGGCAACTGCCCTTCGGCGGTGATGATTTCCACCGATTGCCCATTCTTCAGCCGCGTCCACAACGGCACACGAATGCCGTCAACCTTTGCCGAAACCGTGGAATTCCCGATTCGGGTATGGATCGCATAGGCAAAATCCAAAGGTGTCGCGCCACGCGGCAACTGGATCACATCCCCCTTGGGCGTGAAGCAGAACACCTGATCCGAATACATCTCAAGCTTCACATGCTCGAGGAATTCGTCATGGTCGCCTTCGTCCAAGCGTTCGGTCAGGCTGGCCACCCACCGCGCCGGGTCCACGGCAAAGGGGTTCTGCGCCCGCACACCTTCGCGATAGGACCAATGCGCCGCCACCCCCGCCTCGGCCACTTCATGCATCTCGCGCGTGCGGATCTGCACCTCCACCCTTTTGCCATCACGGCCCGAAACCGTGGTGTGGATCGACCGATAGCCGTTCGATTTGGGCTGGCTGATGTAATCCTTGAACCGCCCCGGCACCGCGCGCCAGGGCTTTTTCGCGCGGCCATAGACCGTCGCTTCGATTCCCACCTTATCTAACTCGTGGCGGATATCGGCAGTGATCTTGTGGACCACATCCCCCGATTCGCGCTGTAGCGTCAGGAAGCGGCGGATGATGGAATTGCGCGCCTCGGGGTTCAGAACCTTGAAGGCAAGGTCCTCCAACTCCTCGCGCATCCATTGCATACCCATCCGCCGTCTCGCGCGCTTTTTGGGCCTGTTTCTCCGCGCGCATGCTCTTGATCGTGCGCATGTTGTGCAGACGGTCCGCCAGTTTCACAAGGATCACCCGCAGGTCCTTGGACATGGCGATAAACAGCTTGCGGAAATTTTCGGCCTGCTGGCTTTCGGTCGATGAAAGCTGAAGGTTGGTCAGCTTTGTCACCCCATCGACAAGCTCAGCCACCTCGGTCCCGAACTTGTCCACGATATCGGTATAGGTCGATCGGGTATCTTCGATCGTGTCGTGCAGCAGCGCCGTCACGATCGTTGCATCATCCAACCGCTGTTCGGTCAAAATCGCTGCAACAGCAACAGGATGCGTGAAATACGGCTCGCCCGATTTGCGGAACTGGCCATCATGCATCGCCATGCCATAGGCATAGGCACGGCGGATCAGATCGGCATTGGTGCGCGGGTTGTAATTCCGGACAAGGGCGATCAGGTCTTCGACGTCGATCATATGCGCCCTTGGCCGACCCCGTCCTTACTGCTCGCCCTGCGCTTCCATCAGCGCGCGGAGCAGTTTTTCTTCCGACATATCGTCCTGCATCGGGCGGTCAATCTCGCCCGACATCAGAAGCGCCATCTGGTCATCTTCCGGCTCATCCACCTCGATCTGGGTCTGATGGCTTTCGATCAGCCGCTCGCGCAGGCCCTCTGCCGATTGGGTTTCTTCCGCAATCTCGCGCAGCGACACGACAGGGTTCTTGTCGTTGTCGCGCTCCACCGTTAGCGGCGCACCGGCGGCAATCTCGCGCGCCCGATGGGCAGCCAGCATCACAAGCTCGAACCGGTTCGGAACCTTGTCAACGCAATCTTCGACCGTCACGCGGGCCATGGGGAACTCCAGTCACTGCTGTGGGCATGGGAACCGCCTAGATACGCGTGATGTCGGGGCTTGACAACCCCTGTCTCAGCCGATCCGCCGCACCTCTGCCAGATCTGCAGCAGGCAACGCATCCCGCATCTCGCGCACGGTCTGGCCAAGGATCGGATGGCGCCAGTCTGGGGCCACTTCGGCCAGAGGCACCAGCACAAAGGCCCGATCCTGCATCCGCGGGTGGGGCAGGATCAGGCGATCGGGGGTAAGCTGCGCCTGATCTTCAGGCGAAAGGCTCCGCCAACGCGTCTGTTCCCCTGCATCGGGCAAGACCAGATCGCCCACCGCTAACAGATCAAGGTCAAGTGTGCGCGGCCCCCATCGCCTGTCGCGCCGCCGCCCGAAGGCCGCCTCGACATCATGCAAAGCGGAAAGCACGGTCTGTGCGCTCATTTCGGGCGCAGCAGACAGACACGCCGCGCCATTCACATAGTCTGGCCCCGACCCAGCAGGGAACGCGGGCGTTCGATAAAATGCGCTCTGCGCCACATACCGCAAACCTTTTTGCGTAAGCGCCTGCACAGCCGCACCCATAACCTCCAGCGGGGCCAGATCGCCCACTGGCTGATTGCCGCCGAAGGCAATAAGGAAAAGACGGTCAGGACTGGGCTTGGGCATGATTAGGTCCGGAAAACATGGCTATGCTTCGGTATAGAGGCGCTTGTTACACAACCCTAGGGCGGCTAGCTCTAGCGATGAGAGACGCGATAAGCGCGCTGCCCGAAGCAACCTGAGCGTTTTGGTTTTCTATCTGACAAAGTTATTTAGGGAAACGTGGCAATGTTTTACAAAGACGAACGGCTTGCGCTTTTTATCGACGGATCGAACCTTTACGCTGCCGCGAAAGCCCTTGGGTTTGACATCGACTACAAACTTTTGCGGCAGGAATTCATGCGCCGGGGCAAACTCCTGCGCGCGTTCTACTACACCGCGCTGTTGGAGAACGACGAATATTCCCCCATCCGCCCGCTGGTTGATTGGCTGCATTACAACGGCTTCACCATGCGCACCAAGCCCGCCAAGGAATATACCGACAGCCAAGGCCGCCGAAAGGTGAAGGGCAACATGGATATCGAACTGGCAGTTGATGCCATGGAACTGGCCGCCCGCGTCGATCATATCGTCCTGTTTTCAGGCGATGGGGATTTCCGCCCCCTGCTCGAAAGCCTGCAGCGTCAGGGCGTGCGCGTTTCGGTCGTCTCGACCATCCGCAGCCAGCCGCCGATGATTTCCGATGAACTGCGCCGTCAGGCCGACAATTTCATCGAATTGGATGAGTTGCGCGATGTGATCGGCCGCCCCCCGCGCGACCCTCGCCCCCTTACGGAACGCGAAGATACAGCCATCGGCGCGAAATAAGGGAACTGGCCCTGACAGCACTGGCCTGAACTGTGGCTGATCCCATGTTCGGCCCGCTTCCCCACAGCTCTTTGGGAGAGTGGGCTTGATGAGGGGGCAAAAGGCTTTGCAACTCGCAAGAAAAGGTGACCGGATCGTAGCACCCTCCCGTGCCTTTTCTTTTGCATCGGCTTTGCTGATCGGATAGCCGGCAGGTCGTTTTGGTAGCGGGACAGGCAGATGGAAAGCGTGACCCTTCCCGGTTTGTTCATCGCTGCCTTTTTGGCAGCAACGCCGGTCCCCTTTCAGTCAGAGGTGGTCTTTCTCGCGCTCCTTGCCACTGGCGCAGCAGAGGTCTGGGCGCTTGTGGCCGTGGCCTCAGCCGGAAACATTCTCGGCTCCTGTCTGACCTATGCGGTGGGTCGCGGCTTGGGCGGTGCCCGTGCCGCGCGCTGGTTCCCGATCAAACCCGCGCAGATGGCAAAAGCAGAGGCGTGGTTTCAACGATGGGGGGTCTGGTCGCTTTTGGTCAGTTGGCTGCCGGGGGGCGATATCCTTGTGGCGCTGGCGGGCCTGTGGCGGGTGCCACTGCCAGTCTTCCTCGTGCTGATCACCATCGCAAAGACACTAAGGTACGCAGCGGTGGCACTCCTCGGGCTTGGCATCTTCGGCTGATCTGTCACACTTGGCCAAAGGGCGCCCCGCAAGGGGGTTTACGACCCCGCCTGCACAGCCTAGCTCTCGACCATCCGACGAAAGGCCACGCCATGACGAACCGCCCGCCGCTAACCCTCTACCTCGCCGCCCCGCGCGGCTTTTGCGCGGGCGTCGACCGGGCGATCAAGATCGTTGAAATGGCGCTTCAGAAATGGGGCGCCCCCGTCTATGTGCGGCACGAAATCGTGCATAACAAATTCGTCGTCGATGGCCTGCGCGCCCAAGGCGCGGTCTTTGTCGAAGAGCTGGATGAATGCCCCCCCGACCGCCCCGTGGTCTTTTCCGCCCACGGCGTGCCAAAGGCCGTTCCGGCCGAGGCCGCGCGCCGCGAAATGATCGCCGTCGATGCCACCTGCCCCTTGGTGACCAAGGTGCATAACGAAGCCGCGCGCCACCACGAAAACGGCCTGCAACTCATCATGATCGGGCACGAAGGCCACCCCGAGACCGTGGGCACGATGGGCCAGCTTCCGCCGGGAGAGGTGCTTCTGGTCGAAACGGTCGAGGATGTGGCCAAGCTACAGGTCCGCGATCCGGCAAAACTGGCCTTCATCACGCAGACCACGCTTTCGGTCGATGACACCGCCGAAATCGCCGCCGCGCTTCAGGCCCGCTTCCCGGCAATCCTTGCGCCCGCGCATGACGACATCTGCTATGCCACCACCAACCGCCAAATGGCGGTGAAGGCGATGGCCCCCAAGATCGACGCCCTTTTGGTGATCGGCGCGCCCAATTCCTCCAATTCCAAACGCTTGGTCGAAGTGGGCCGCACCGCAGGCTGCGCCTATGCCCAACTGATCCAACGCGCGACCGATATCGACTGGCGCGCGCTCGAAGGCATCCGCGCCATCGGCATTACCGCCGGGGCCAGCGCGCCCGAAGTGCTGGTGAACGAAGTGATCGATGCCTTCCGCGACAGGTTTGAAACAAGCGTCGAAATGGTGGAAACCGCCGTCGAAAACGTCGAATTCAAAGTGCCGCGCATCCTGCGCGAACCGGCCTAAGACCCTGCGGCACGCGGAACGCCAAAAAGGAAAGCCCTCTCGTGCAGTCCATCCCAAAATCCGCCCTTCTCCTTGGCCTTGCCGGGCTGATCCCCTTTGTCTGGGGGGCGGCCACCGCACTGTCGCCCGCGCTGTCGGGCTGGGGCGTGCAGTTCATGGCCCCCCTTTTCCTTGGCACCTATGTCAGCCTGACCTACGGAACCATCATCCTGTCCTTCATGTCGGGCGTGCTTTGGGGCTTTGCGACCCGGATGGAAGGGGCGCAGGCGGCCATTGGCTACGCCCTCTCGGTCATTCCCGCGCTTTGGGCCTTTTTCATGGTGAATGGCGACCCAACCAATGCCGCAATCAACCTTGCCGCGGGCTTCGTGGGGCTTTTGCTGCTTGATTGGCATTTCTGGCAGTTGGGCGCTGCCCCCGCATGGTGGCTGCGCCTGCGCCTTGTGCTGACGGGCGGGGTGCTGGCCTGCCTCTCCGTTCCCATCCTCTGGGGCGTCTGATTACTGCAAATCGCCAAAGGCCGCTTGCATCCGCGCGACCGCCTCCTCCACCCGCGCGCGCGGCGTAGCAAGGTTGAACCGCAGAAAGCTTTCGCCGCCCTTCCCAAACGTCTCGCCATGATTGGCGCAGATCGCGGCGCCTTTCTCTACCCGTGCCTTGAATTCCTCGCCTCCAACGGCATCGAGGCAAGGCCCGGAATGGCCGCAATCCCCGCATCAAAAATCTTGCGGTTCCCGTCGAGGTATAGGTTCAGCGCATCCACCCACGCCGCCCCCTCGGGCGAATAGGCCGCCTGCACCATATGCAGGCCAAAGGTATTGGGCGAAATGCCCAAGGCCATCATCTTGGTGCCAAAGGCCGCGCGCAGCGCATCATCCGCGATGATGACATTTCCCGTATGCGCCCCCGCGATGTTAAAGGTCTTGGTTGCCGCCGTCATCATCACCAAACGATCAGCGATATCGGGGGCAACATTGGCCATGATGTGATGGGTCTGCCCCGGCATCACAAGGTCATGGTGAATCTCGTCAGAGACGAGGATCAGATCATGCCGCTTGCAGAAATCGGCCACACCGCGCAACTCTGCCTCGCTCCAGACGCGCCCGCCGGGGTTATGCGGGGAACACAGGATCAGCATCCGCTCTCCCCCCGTCATCTGCCCATCCCAAGCGTCGAAGTCCATCTCATACCGCCCGGCCACCTGCTTCAGCGGGCATTCCACCACCCTCCGCCCGGCGGCCCGGATGGTGCGGGCAAAGGCATGGTAAACGGGCGTCATCAGCACCACGCCATCACCGGGCTTGGTAAAGGCATCCACCACCAGCCCCGTGCCATTCACCAGCCCATGCGTCGTAAAGATATGCGCCGGGTTGATCTGCCAACCGTGCCGCGTCTCCATCCACCAGCGGATCGCCTCCAGATAGGCGGCATCATCGCCGTAATAGCCATAGATGCCATGCGCCGCCACCCGCTCTACCGCCGCCTGCACACAGGCCGGGGGGCGAAAGTCCATATCCGCCACCCACATGGCAATGCCCCGCTCGGCTGGCACGCCGTAAAGCCGTTCCATCATGTCCCATTTCACGGAATGGGTGCCGAAACGGTTGATCTCTTCGTCGAAGTTCATGCCACACCTGTTGCAGGAAAAGATGATTTTCCCAAATTTTTTATCACAACCGGAATAACTGTCCAACATATAAATTGTATTCAGAACATCATTCCGCAATGCTCTGAGCCTCAGCCCAACCACAGCCCCAGACCGCCGCCCTTGCGCAAACGCCCCTCGCGCCGTATTTCTGGCCCCATGATCCGCCCCATCCTGATCCATCCCGATCCGCGCCTCAAGAAGCCATGCGAAACCGTGGCCGATTTCGGCCCCGCGCTGCGTCAATTGTCCGAGGATATGCTGGAAACCATGTACGACGCCCCCGGCATCGGCCTTGCCGCGCCGCAGATTGGCGTCATGCAGCGCGTGCTGGTCATGGATTGCATCAAGGACGGCCCGCCCCGCCCGATGGTCATGGTCAACCCCAGCATCACCTGGGCATCAGAGGACCTCTCGGTCTATGAGGAAGGTTGCCTGTCGATCCCCGACCAATATGCCGAGGTGAAACGCCCCGCCCTTGTCCGCGTCGCATGGCAAGAC
>JALOTC010000084.1 GCA_025458085.1 Cypionkella sp.
CCATGCACGGTGGCCGCATGATCGCGCGACGTGGCCTCACCCGCAAAGACCAACCGCCCGTCCCAATCCGCCCCGGCAAGGGCCGCGCGCGTCTCGGGCTCGGCCCCGGTCCGCACAAAGGAATAGGCCCCCCCGGCCCAGACATCGCGCCCCCAAGTTGACAGTTGCGCCCCCACCGGGTCGGCCAAGCTGCTCCCCACCATCGCGCGCAGCGTCTCGATTGCGGTGGCCACAGCCTCGGCCTCGGCCATCGCCTCCACCGCCGCACCTGCCCCCGCCGCGGCAAAGCCCAAGACCAGCCCCCCACCATCAGGCAGCGGCCCGAGCGCCCGCGCAGGGTTCACCCATTCGGCCCAAAGCGGCGTGCCCCCCGCCCCCGTCGCCGGATGCGCAGGCCCCACCCATGGGCGAAACGCCACCCGTTCCGCCTGCAACACGCTCAATGGCAGGGTCACCACCGCCGCCTCGGCCTCAATCCGCGCCCCATCGGCCAAGATTGCCACCACACCGCGCGCCCCCGCCTCCAGGCTCCGCACCTCGGCCCCCAGCCGGATGGTCAGACCCTCTGCCGCATGGCGGGCCAAGGCATCAAATCCCGCAGGAAACAGCACATCTCCGCCACCAAATTCCTGCCCCGCATCGAAATACCATGCCGACAAATCGCCCCAATCGCCTGCATATTCCTGCTCGATCGCGCGATGCACCGCCTGCCGGATCGCGTCTTGTCCCGCCGCATCGGCGCGCGCCCAAGCCCGCGTGCGCGCCACCGCCTCGGCCAAGGAGAGGTCCGCCTCCAGCCCTTCGGCCAAGGCCTGCGCCTCGGCCACGATCGTCCACGGCTCCGGCGCTTCGGCCTCCGCACCCCCCGGCCCAAGGGCCGCGGCGCTGTCATAGCTCGTGGCCACCCGCGCCGCACCCGCCGTATCGGCAAGCGCGGTCAAAGGGTTGCCCCGCACCCCGTGAATCCAGCTTGCCCCCATATCCACCGGCAGATCGGGCCAAGCCCGGCTCGTCCAGACGCGCCCCCCAATCCGGTCGCGCGCCTCCAGAACGGTGACCTCCACCCCCGCCTGCGCCAGATCGCGTGCCGCGGCCAAGCCCGCAAAGCCCGCGCCAATCACCAAAGCCGTGGCAGGCCCGCGTGCCCTCGCCGCCTTGGCCCCCGCGGTGGACGCAAGTAGCCCAACCCCACCCGCCAAGACCCCGCGCCGCGACATCCGCATCAGATCCCCTTCCCCTAGATGGACAGCCGCCCCCCCGGCGCACCGGGCACCGGGCCTTGCGTCCCGCGCTCGCGGTAGGGCGTGGTGTTGTAATGCGCGCGATAACATTTGGAAAAATGCGAAGGCGAGGCAAAACCACAGGCCAAGGCCACGTTGATCACGCTCATATCCGTCTGCATGAGCAGGTTGCGCGCCTTTTGCAGGCGCAATTCCATGTAATAGCGCTTGGGGCTGCGGTTCAGATAGCGGCGGAACAGCCGCTCCAACTGCCGCGTCGACATATCCACCTTCTCGGCCAGATCGGCGGGCGACAGCGGGTCCTCGATATTGGCCTCCATCATCTGGATGACCTGCGCCAGTTTCGGATGGCGCACCCCGATCCGCGTGGGGATCGACAGGCGCTGCGTGTCCTGATCCGTCCGGATCGCGGTGTAAATCAACAGGTCGGCCACCGTGCTCGCCAATTCCGGCCCATGGTCGGCGGCAATCATCTTCAGAACAAGGTCAATCGACGCCGTGCCCCCGGCCGTGGTCAGCCGGTTCCCATCCATCACAAAGACGGATTTTGTCAGCCGCACCTCCTCGAATTCCTCGGCAAATCCGTCTTGGTTCTCCCAATGGATCGTGGCCTTCTTTCCGTCCAAAAGCCCCGCCTTGGCCAAGGCATAGGCCCCCGTGCACATGCCCCCGATGGTATTGCCCCGCCGCGCCTCGCGCCTGAGCCAGTTCAGCACAGGCTTGGTCGTCGCGCGCTGCACATCCATGCCGCCACAGACAAAGATCACATCCTCACGGTCCAACTCCTCCAGCCCCATATCGAGCTTGAAGGTCGTGCCATTGGAACAGGTGGCCTCCACACCGCCCTCACCGGCCAGCACCCAAGTATACAGCGTCTTGCCCGCCACATAATTGGCCAGTCGCAGCGGCTCGATCGCACAGGAAAAGGACAGCATGGTAAAGCGGTCCAACAGCACAAAGACAAAGCGGCGCGGGGTGGCATCGCTTGCCATCTGGCGGGCACGGGTGGGGGCGGTGGGCATCTTGCGACCTGTTCGTGTCGGTATTGCGCCAATCAGACAGGATTCCCCCCGCTTCGCAAGGGGCCGAAAGGCGGTAGCCGCCCGTATTCCACTTTGCAATCCCGCCCCACCCCGCCTATACAGCCCCCGTTACCGCTAAAAGACCCGGAGAGAGGCCATGACCAAAGGCTGGACGAAATCGGATTGGCGCGCAAAGCCGCGTATTCAAATGCCCGATTATCCCGATGCCGCCGCACTCGGCGCTGTCGAGGCGCAGCTTGCCAAATATCCGCCGTTGGTCTTTGCGGGAGAGGCGCGCAAGCTCAAAAAGCAACTGGCCCAAGCTGCCGAAGGCAAGGCTTTCCTGCTGCAAGGCGGCGATTGCGCCGAAAGCTTTGCCGAATTCTCCGCCGACAACATCCGCGATACCTTCCGCGTCATGCTGCAAATGGCGGTCGTGCTGACCTATGGCGCCAAAGTCCCGGTCATCAAGGTGGGCCGCATGGCGGGCCAATTCGCCAAGCCGCGCTCTGCGCCCACCGAGGTCATCAACGGCCTCGAACTGCCCTCCTACAAGGGCGATATCATCAACGGCTTCGACCCCACGCCCGAGGCGCGGATCCCCGATCCGAACCGGATGCTGCAAGCCTATACCCAGGCCGCCGCCTCGCTGAACCTGCTGCGCGCCTTCTCGACCGGCGGTTTCGCCGATATCCACCGCGTCCATAGCTGGACCTTGGGCTTTGCCGAACATGACAAGGCCGAACGCTACCGGGAACTGTCCAACCGCATCTCCGACGCGCTCGACTTCATGACCGCAGCCGGTGTGAATTCCGACACCGCCCATACGCTCACCTCGGTGGATTTCTACACCAGCCACGAGGCGCTGCTTCTGGAATACGAAGAGGCGCTCTGCCGCATCGATTCCATCTCGGGCCAGCCGGTGGCAGGTTCGGGCCATATGCTCTGGATCGGCGACCGCACCCGCCAGCCTGACGGCGCGCATGTCGAATTCTGCCGGGGCGTCTTGAACCCCATCGGCCTGAAATGCGGCCCCACCACCACCGCCGAAGACCTCAAGGTGCTGATGGCGAAACTCAACCCCGCCAACGAACCGGGCCGGCTCACGCTGATCGCCCGCTTTGGCGCGGGCAAGGTGGGCGAACATCTGCCCCGCCTGATCCGCACCGTGCAGGAAGAAGGGGCGAATGTCCTGTGGTCCTGCGACCCGATGCATGGCAACACGATCAAGGCGCAATCGGGCTACAAGACCCGGCCCTTCGATTCCGTCCTGCGCGAAGTGCGCGAGTTCTTCGCCATCCACAAGGCCGAAGGCACCGTGCCGGGTGGCGTGCATTTCGAAATGACGGGCAAGGATGTCACCGAATGCACCGGCGGCCTGCGCGCGGTCACGGATGAGGACCTCTCCAGCCGCTATCACACTGCCTGCGACCCGCGCCTGAACGCCAGCCAATCGCTGGAACTGGCCTTCCTCGTGGCCGAAGAACTCTCGGCGCTGCGCAGCGAAGGCCAGCGCCTCGCGCTCTGATCGCAACGGTCCTCGGCCCCACAGAAAAGGCCCGCGCTCCGGCGCGGGCCTTTTCCTTTGGCCTCCTCCCTCACCCCTCGCCGGGTCGGGCCAGTTCGAACACCTCGCGCACCACCGCGTAATCGCGGTAGCCCATCCGCGCGAGCGGTTGATAGCGCGTCACGTCAAACCGCCCGTCCACAAGGCAATCGTCGCGCAGATGCACCCCCGTCACCTCACCGATGATCAGAAAATCCCCGCCGCCCTTCAGCGCCACCTCCTCGGTCACCCGGCATTCCAGCACCGCAGGCGCGCCCGCCACGCGCGGGCAGGGGATCGTCTCGCAAGCCACCTTCTCCAGCCCCGCCTTGGCAAATTCATCCACATTCCGCGGCAGACTGGCCGAGGTGGCGTTCATCGCCTCCATCATCGCAAAAGACACGATGTTCACCGCAAAAACCCCCGTCTCGCGCAGATTGAGCAGCGAATCCTTCACCCCGGTCGAGGCGAACATCACCTGCGGCGGCACATAGGCCACGGCGTTGAAAAACGAATAGGGGGCCAGATTGTCGCCCATGCTGCCCGTCGTCGAAATCCAGCCAATCGGGCGCGGCGTGACAATGGCGTTGAACGGGTTATGCGGCAGGCCATGGCCATCGGCGGGGCGGTAAAACATCGGGGCTCCTTTACCCGGATTTCCGGATTTGCCCCTTACACAATCGCATGTTACGGGGCGATGCCAGTGGATTCGAAAGGGTGGCCCGGTGTATAGGCTGGAGGAGGAAACCGAGGACGACTGGTGGGAGGTCGAAGCCCTCCTTGACCTGTGCTTCGCGCCGGGGCGCACCGCGCTCTCCTCCTACCGCCTGCGCGATGGCGTGCCGACCGTGGCCCCCCTCTGCCTCATCCTGCGTGATGATGGCGGCACCTTGGCCGCCGCGATCCGCTATTGGCCGGTCCTCGTCGGCGGGCAGGATGCCCTTCTCCTTGGCCCGGTTGCCGTCCACCCCACCCGGCAGGGCGAAGGTCTGGGCGGGCTTCTCATCAACGAAAGTCTGGCCGAGGCCAAGCGCATGGGCTGGGAACGCGTGATGCTGGTGGGTGACGCGCCCTATTACCGCCGTTTCGGCTTTCAAAAGCTCGAAGGGGTCGAAATGCCCCCCCCCACCAACCCCGACCGCGTCCTTGGCCTCGCGCTCAAGGCGGGCGCATGGGATGGGGTCAAAGGCGCGGTGACCAAGGCGACCTGAGGCAGGGGCGAAAGGGCAGAGGGGCCAAGGGGCCAAGGGGCCAAGGGATTGCACCCCCGCCCCGTGGCCCCCATATTGGCCGCATGGAAAACCTGCCCGCGCCCCGTGACCCTGACCCGATGGCCGAAATCGCGGCCTTGGCCCAGCTTTACCGCCGCGCCAACGGGCCGGTGATGGCGCTGGTCAACCGCTTGGGCGGCAGTGTCGAAAAACAGCTTGAGGTGATCCCCGAAGCCACCCGCCGCCAGATCGAGGCGCAGGTGACCCGCGCTTTGGAGGCAAGCCTGGGCCTCGCCCGCCAAGCCGACCGCCTGCCTGATCCGGGGCGCCGGGGCCGCATCGCCGCCGCCATGGCCTCGGGCGCGCTGGGCGGGGCAGGGGGCCTTGCCACCGCCTTGGCCGAACTGCCCGTCTCCATCACCATGATCCTCGCGGCCATCCGTGCCGAGGCGCGGGAGGCGGGCTTTGACCCCGATGACCCCGCGATCCGCGCCGAATGTATCCGCGTCTTTGGCGCGGGCAGCCCGCTTGCGGCGGATGATGGGATCAACACCACCTTCCTCTCGGCCCGCCTCACGCTCACGGGGCCTGCTGTCCACAGGATGCTTGCCGCCGTCGCCCCCCGCCTCGCCGCCGCCATGGGCCAGAAACTCGCGGCCCAAGCGGTGCCGGTGATCGGTGCAGCCACGGGCGCGGCCCTTAACGCCGCCTTCCTTGGCTACTACCGCGATATGGCCCGCATCCGCTTTGCCCTGATGCGCCTGTCCATCCTGCATGGGGCCGAACGCGTTCTGGCCGATTTCTCCACGCTGGCCGAACCGCCAAAACTGCGCAAAGCGTAACGGCGAGCCTGTGGGCGACCCTTGGGGAGGGCTGTCTGCCCTCCCCAAACCCCTCCCGAGGATATTTGAGAACAGATGAAGAGGGGAAGGGCAGGTCAGGGGCTATGTCGCCTAGTCCGTCGGCTGCTGCGCCAACCACTCCATCAGCATCGGTCTGGCGCTTTCCTGCCCCGCCGCGCGCGCCGCCTCGATCACGCCGCGGGCCTCCTCCAAGTTCACGCGGCGCAAGAGCGCCTTCACCGGCCCGATCGAGGCGGGCCGCATCGACAGCCCCCGCATCCCGATCGCCGCCAAGGCCAAAGCCTCCACCGGCCGCCCGGCATCTTCGCCACAGAAGGACAAGGGCGTGCCCGTCTCCGCACAGCGCGCAACGATCCCCTGCAAGAAAGTCAGGAAACTCAGGTTCAGCGTATCATAGCGCCGCCGCACCCGTTCATTTTCCCGGTCCGCCGCGAAAAAGAACTGCTTCAGATCATTCCCGCCGATCGAGACGAAATCCGTCAGCTCAAAAAACGCCCGTGGCGCAAAGGCGAGGCTCGGCGTCTCCAGCATCGCGCCGATCTCAAGCGGTTCCGGCACCACATGGCCCAAGGAGCGTTCCCGGTGAATCTCGCGCAGCACCATCGACCGCGCTTCCTGAAACTCCGACAGTTCGGTGATAAAGGGGAACATCAGCGTCAGGGGCCGCCCATTGGCCGCGCGGATCAGGGCCTGCACCTGCATCCGCAAGACACCCGGCTTGTCCAAGCCCACCCGGATCGCCCGCCACCCCATCGCGGGGTTCGGCTCCTCCTGCGGCTTCATATAGGGCAGCACCTTGTCTGACCCGATATCCAGCGTGCGAAACGCCACCCTTTTGCCCTTGGCTGCATCCATCACGCGGGCATAAAGCGCCGCCAATTCCGCCCGCCGCGGCATCTTGTTGCGCACAAGGAACTGCAATTCCGTGCGGAACAGCCCCACCCCCTCCGCGCCCGACCCCTCAAGGCTCGGCAAATCCGCCATCAGCCCCGCATTCATCTGCAAGGCCACGGTCGTCCCGCATTTGGTCGTGGCAGGCAGCCCCCGCAGGCTCGCATAGCGCTTCTGCGCCTCGGCCTGCATGGCGATCTTGTCGCGAAACGCCCGCGCCACCGTCTCCTCGGGCCGCAGATGCGCGATCCCCTGATCGCCATCGACCAGAATATGATCCCCGTTCAGTGCCTCCGACGTGATCCGTCCCGCATGAATGACCAAGGGAATGGCCAAGGCCCGCGCCACAATCGCCGCATGGCTGCCGACCGACCCTTCCTCCAGCACCACACCTTTCAGCCTGCGCCCATAATCCAAAAGCTCCGCAGGCCCGATGTTGCGCGCCACCAGCACCGGGTCGGGCGGCATCTCTGCCCCCGTATCCTTCCCTTGCCCCGTCAAAATCCGCAACAACCGGTTCGACAGATCATCCAGATCGTTCAACCGCTCACGCAGATAGGCATCCTCCACCTGCTCCAGCCTAGCCCGCGCGGCGGATTGCTCCTTCTCCACCGCCGCCTCGGCTGACAGGCCGCGCATGATGTCCTCTTCCATCCGCCTGAGCCAGCCGCGCGAATTGGCAAACATCCGATAGGCTTCCAGAACCTGCACCTGATCCTTGTCAAGGCTCTGCGCCGCCAACAGATCGTCGATCGACACGCGCAACTGCCCCACCGCGCCGCGAATCCGCTCAATCTCCAAAAGCGGATCATCCGCCACCGGATTCGTCACCACCACCCGCGGCTCATGCAGCCAGACATGGCCCTCCGCCGCGCCTTCCTGTCCGGTTGATCCGCGGAACATCACCGGCTGACGGTGCAGCGCCCGCATCCCCTCCTCGTCCGAGGTAAAGACGCCGAGTTCCGTCATCTCGGCCAGAACCATGGCCACAACTTCCAGCGCATAGATCTCGTCGTCGGAATAGCTGCGCGCCTCGCGCGACTGCACGACCAGAACGCCCAGCTTTTCGCCCACCCGCTGAATCGGCACCCCAAGGAAAGAGGAATAAATCTCCTCCCCCGTCTCGGGCATGTAGCGAAACCCCTTTTCGCCCGGCGCATCCGCCGTATTCACCGGCGCATTGCTCCGCGCCACCCGCCCGACCAGACCCTCGCCCAGTTTCATCCGCGTCTTGTGGACGGCTTGCTTGTTCAACCCTTGGGTCGCGCACAGCTCCAAAGTCTCCGCATCGCGGAACAGGTAAATCGAACAGACCTCCGTCCCCATCGAATCGGCGATCAGATGGGTGATCCGGTCCAGCCGGTCCTGCCCGCCCCCCGTCATGGCCAGCGAATCGCGCAACCTGCGCAAGAGTTTCCGGCTTTCGCTCTCGGTCCGTTCTGGCATCCCTGTCCCTGACCCGTTCCCTTGGGGCTTTCGCCCTTCTTGCCGCCACAGGCGACCTTGCCTTCACTAGATCACAGACGCGACAGAAGCAAAACGTCAAGCGGCCTGATTGCCCCGCTTTGCCTTCGCTCGCCTGACGATCTGCCTGCCAAAGCAGCGCAGAGCTCCCCAAAAGGCAAAGCCCGCCAAGGGGCGGGCTTCAACCTAAGGATGTTGGCCAGTCAGGACCAGCCCCGAGTGAACCCGGATCAGACCTTGTCCAGATCAAAGGCATCGTGCAGCGCCTGCACGGCCAGTTCCATATACTTCCGATCGATCAGGACCGAGATTTTGATTTCCGAGGTGGAGATCACCTTGATGTTCACATTCTCCGCCGACAGTGCGGCAAACATCTTGGCGGCCACGCCCGTATGGCTGCGCATCCCGATCCCCACGACCGACACCTTCGCCACATCGGTGTCGATGATCAATTCGTCATAGCCGATCTTTCCGGCCGCCTTTGCATCTTCCAAAGCCTTCTTCGCGCGCTCCACCTGATTGATCGGGCAGGAAAAGGTCATGTCGGTGACAGCGCCGGGATGGGCCTCGTCATAATCCTTTTCACTGATGTTCTGCACGATCATATCGACATTCACACCCGCATCCGCCAAAGGCCCGAAGATGGCCGAGGCGACGCCGGGCCGGTCCTCGATGGTGAACAGCGTGATCTTGGCTTCCTCGCGCGAGAACGCCACGCCAGAGACGACTTTCGATTCCATGATTTCCTCCTCGCCGCAGACCAGCGTCCCGGATGTTTCGTCGGTGTCCTCAAAGGACGACAGCACGCGCAGCCGCACATTATAGCGCATGGCCAATTCCACAGACCGCGTCTGCAAGACCTTGGCCCCAAGGCTGGCCAGCTCCAGCATTTCCTCAAAGGCGATCTTGTCCATCTTCCGCGCCTTCGAACTCACGCGCGGATCGGTGGTATAGACGCCGTCAACATCCGTATAAATATCGCAGCGTTCCGCCCCAAAGGCCGCGGCAAAGGCCACCGCCGTCGTATCCGACCCGCCGCGCCCCAGCGTGGTGATCCGCCCCTCGGCGCTCACCCCCTGGAACCCAGCCACGACCGCAACCTTGAATCCTTCGGCAAATTTCGCGTCGATATTCTCACGCGGGATCGAGACAAAGCGCGCCGACCCATGGGCCGAGGTGGTGTTGATCGGCACCTGCCAGCCCTGCCAGGACCGCGCCGGAATCCCCATCTCCTGCAGGCGCAGCGCCATCAGGCCCGCGGTCACATTCTCGCCCGAGGCGACCACCGCATCATATTCGCGCGCATCATAAAGCTTCGATGTGCCTTCGACGAAACC
>JALOTC010000085.1 GCA_025458085.1 Cypionkella sp.
TGCCCCGTCACACGGGCCGAGGCGACCGTGTCATTCATCCGGTTCAGGCAGCGCAGAAAGGTGGATTTCCCGCAGCCCGAGGGGCCGATGAAAGCGGTGACGCTGTTGGGCAGGATATCGACATCCACATCCTTGAGCGCGTGGTTCGCGCCGTAATGGACATTGACCCCGCGCGCGGTGATCCGAGGCGGGGCCATGGTCTGGGCCAGCGTAGGGGGCGGCTCTGTCATCGTCAGGTCTTTCATCGGGGCGGGTCCGGGCGGCGAAGGGGGCGGGTCCGCGCGATCCTGCTGCGCCGACCCTGCGGTGAGGGGCGTGGCGCGATCGCAGGCGTCAGGCTTTTCCGTTTGCGCCTGGCACGCGGCACAAGACGGGGGCCAGATGACGGGCCAGCGTCGCGACATGCGGGGGTTGCAGCATGGACAGATGGCCCCCCGGCGTGTCGATCACGGTAAAGCCCGCACCGGCAACACTGGCCCAGCCCAGCCCGCTCTTCAGGCATTCGGGACTGTCGAAATGGTTCTCCTCGGCCCTGAGGATGGTCAGCGGCACGGCGAGGGGGCGGGCGATGTACTGCGCCACCGCATCCTCATTCGCGGCGATGAAGGCGGGGATGGTGAGCGCCCCATCTTCGCCCCATGCGCCTTGGCGGGCGAGGCGCGCGCGTTCGAGCCGGATGCGCAGGCTTTCCGCCCGGTGCGACAGGATCGCGAGCGGATGACGCAAGCCGTCCTCCATCAGGCGGCGGCCATGGGTGCGCAGCCTGCCCAGCCCGCGCAGGCCGGCGCGGCCGCCCGGCCCTGCGGCATCGAGCAGGATCAGGCTGTGCACCTCGCGCCCGGCTTCGGTGAGTTGGCGGGCGAGGTCGAAAGCGAAATAGCCCGCAAGCGAGAGCGCGGCGAGGCAGAGGGGACCTTTGGGGTGATGGCGCTGAATCTCTTCGAAATACAGCTGGGCGGTGGCTTCGACGCCGACCGGCGTATCCGGGGTGAGAGGGCCGATGGTCAGGCCATAGACCGGGTGATCCGGGCCGAGGGCCTCGGCCAGCGGGCGGAAATGTTCTTCGTTCCGGCCAAGGACATGGACGCCGAAAAGGGGTGTTGCCCGGCCTTCGGTGCGGATCGGGATGATGAAGCGCGGGCGCGATGCCGTGCGGTCTTGGGACGGGCTTTGCGCGAGGCTTTGGGCAAGGCCGCGCGGGCTTGGGTTGCGGTGCAGTTCTGCGAGCGAGATGCGGCGGCCGGTGTCTGCCTCGATCCGGCTCAGAAGCCGCACGGCGAGCAGCGAATGGCCCCCGAGATCGTGGAACCGGTCATCAGGGCCGACCTCGGGCAGGCCGAGCGTCTGCGCCATCAGCCGCTGCAGGCGGGCGGTGGCGGCATCGGCGGGGGCTGCGGGCCGGTCTGCGGCAGAGGGCGGTGGCGGCGGGGGCAGGCGGGCAAGGTCGATCTTGCCGCCAACGGTGCGGGGCAGGCTGGCCAGCGGCACCAGCGCGGGGATCATGTGGCCGGGCAGGCGGGCGGCCAGCGCCGGGGCGAGGGCCACGGGATCGGGCAGGCCGCCTTGGCCCGTGCCGGGGGTGATCCATGCCACGAGCCGTGCCTTGGGCGTGCCGGCCTTGACCACCTGCACGGTGGCTTGTCCGATGCCGGGAAGCTGTTCCAGCACGCGTTCGATCTGGCCTGGGTCGATGCGGAAGCCGCGGAGTTTGACCTGCCGGTCCTGCCGCCCGAAGAAATCCAGCGCGCCATCCGCGCGCCAAGCGGCAAGGTCGCCGGTGCGGTAGATCGGGCCTGTGCCGCCCAGAGGATCGGGGCGGAAGGCCTGTGCCGTTTCCTCGGGCCGCCCGACATAGCCGAGCGAGAGGCAGGGGCCGCCAAGGCAGAGCGCGCCGCGCGCGCCAAGGGGGGCGGGTGTGCCATCGGGGGCCAAGATCACGACGCGGGCCTGTGGCAGCGGGCGGCCGATGGGCACATCGCCCGGCGCGGGCTGTGCGGGGGTTTCATAGAGCGTGGCGGTGATCGTCGCCTCGGTCGGGCCATAGCCGTTGAGAAGCCGCAGATCGGGGTGCAGCCTTTTCCACCGCGCGAGGCTGTGGGGGTTGACCCTTTCGCCGCCCACGATCACGAGGCGGACGGAGGCGGGCAGGCGCAGCCCCGCCTCGGCCATCTCATCCACCAGCACATGCCAGAAGGCGGTGGGAAGGTTGAGGACGGTCAGGCCGAGCTTGGCGGTCGTCTCGACAAAGGCGCGGGCAGAGGCTGCCATCGCGGCATCGCGCAGGATCACCTCTGCCCCGGCCATGAGGCTGGGCAGGATTTCTTCGATGGAGACATCGAAGGAGAGGCTGGCGAATTGCAGCACCCGGTCGCGAGGCGAGAGGGCAAAGGCCGTGCGGATCGCCGCCGAATGGGCCAAAAGCGCGCGGCGCGGGACGACAACACCTTTGGACCGCCCGGTGGAGCCGGAGGTGAAGATGACATAGGCGGGGTCCTCTGGCCCGGCCTGTGGGGCGGCGAGGGGCAGGGGGCCACTGGCATCGGGCGGCAGGGTTGGCAGGCCCGGCACCGGGGTTTCGGCCACGGCGAGCGCGGCCCCGCTGTCGGCGATCATCTGCTGGGCCACGGCTTCGGGGTGGTCCGGGTCCACCGGCACGAAGGCCGCCCCCGCCCGCAGCACGGCGAGCAGCGCCACGACGAAATCGGGGCTGCGGGGCAAGCGCAGGGCGACCATGCGCCCCGGCCCGGCCCCGGCGGCGACCAGTGCGGCGGCCAGTGCCTCGGCCCGGTGGTGGAGGGTGGCGTGGTCCAACGCCTGTGCCGCCCCGACCATGGACAGGGCGCGGGCCTTGCCCCCTTGGTGCAGCACCGCGTCGAAGGCGACGGGCAGGTCGGGCAGGGGATCGGGCAGGGGGGCCTCGGCGCGGCCAAGGGCGCGCAGGGCGTCCAGTTCCGCATCGGACAGCATCGGCAGATCGGCCAAGGCGCGGTCTGGCGGCGCGGTGGCGAAATGCTGCAAGAGCCGCCGCATCTGCGCCATCATGGCCGTGGCCCGCGCCGCGGGCACGAGCGCCGGGTCATGTTCCAGCATCAGCGCGAGGGCAGGATCGGCATGGACGGCGAGCGTGAGAGGCAGGGCGCCTTCTTCGTGTAATTCCACCCGACGGTCGGCCCAAGCCGCGCCAAGCCGGGCCATCCGCGCGCCAAGGCTTTCGGGATCAAAGACGACGAGGGAGTCGAACAGCCGTTCCGTGGCCGGCAGCCCCGACCACGCGCGGATATCGGTCAGGCTGGCATGTTCCACCGGATGCAGTGCGCGGATCGCGGCGCGCAGGCTGCGCAGCAGATCGTCAAGGCTGCGTCCGCCCGGCAGGTGCATCCGCAGGGGGAGCGTGGTGATGAGGCAGCCGACCAGCCCGTCACTTTCAGGCAGGATGCGGCGGCCGGAGCGGGTGATGCCGATCACGGCCTCGTCCCGGCCTGACCAGCGGGCGACGACAAGGCCCCATGCGGCATGGATCAGATCGGCAAGGCTGGCCCCTGCCGCCTCTGCCCTTGCGCGGAGCGCGGAAGACAGGGCGGGGTCAAGGCTGTGCCGGATCTGGGCCTTGCGGGAGGGCGCGGAAGGATCGTCCGGCGCGGGTAGGGTCAGGGCATTGGGTGCTGCGAACCCGTCGAGCAGGGTGCTGAAATGCGCCTTGGCCCCGGAGAGGGGTTTTGCGGCGCGGTTCGCAAGATATTGGGCAAGGCTCGGGGCGGCAGGAGCAGGGGCGGGGCTCCCATCCAGATGGGCAAAGAGGTCTTGCAGCACGAGCGCCATGCTCTGCCCGTCGATCAGCGCGTGGTGGATGGTCCAGACCATCGCGGCCCTGTCTTGGGGCAGGCGGACGAGGGTGACATGCCATGGCGGTGTTGCCCCGAAGGCCACGCCCTTGGCCCGGTCTTGGGCGAGGAAAGCGGCAAGCTGTGCCTCTGCCGCCGGATCGGACTGGGCGGAAAGGTCCACGTGCCGCAGGTCCAGCCGCGGGTCGGGGAGAAGGCTTTGTGTCGGGCCATCGGCTGCGTGCAGGTCAAAGATGAGCCGCAAAGCCTCGTGCCGGGTGGCGGTGTCGCGCCATGCCTGATGCAGCGCCTCGGCCCTTGGGGCTTTGGGCAGGCGGACCACGATCTGCTCCAGATTGATCCAAGGCCGGTCGGCGAGGACACTTTCATAAAGGAGGCCGATTTGCGCCGGGGTCAGCGGCAGGGAGGCTGTTGCCCGCACAGGGGCGTTTTCGGGGGCGTTTTCGGGGGTGGCCCTTGGTTTGCGCGCGACCATCAGAACACCCCCTGAAGGGCGTCGATCGCGCGACGATCCATGAAGATGGCGGCGGACGCCAGCGCAAGGCCAAGAATGGCAAAGCTGAGATCGTGCAGGCCATCCCAGACGCCATGCCGCCGGGCCAGCCAGATGAGCAGAGGATAGACAGCGATGGCCGCCAGCGTCTGACCGGCCAGCGCACCGATCAGCCCGCCATATTCCGCGCCGACGATCATGCCGGTCACGAGAAAAACCGCGCGGGCGAAGGTCAGCAGGAAATAATTGCGGCTGTCGCCCGCCGCCAGCGCGGCCTGATCATAGGTCATGCCGATGATGGTGGGGATCTGCACCACCGCGATCAGCACCAGCACGGCCCCGGCCGGTGCATAGCGCGGATCGTAGAGGAGGGCGACGATGGCCTCTCCCGCGAAGGCCATGATGGCCAGAAGCACGAAGACCGCGCCTGTCAGCAAAAACCGCATTTGCCGCATGGTGCGGGCCTGAGCCTGATCGGAACCGATGAGCCTTTCGCGGTAGATGGGGATCAGCACGCGCCCCGTCACCGCCTGACCCAGAAGCACGGGGAAGGAGGCGAGGAAGAAGCCGATGTTGTAGAGCCCCAACTGTTCCATCGTCAGATATTTGCCGAGGATCGCCCGGTCGCCTTGGGCCACCAGAAAGCCGCAGGCGGTGGAGAGGAACAGCCAGATGCCAAAGCGGATCAGGTCCCAGCCGGCGGTCGGGTCCCAGTGCAGGCGGTTCCGGGGACCGGGCAGAAAGACCCACATCAGCACGAGCCGGGCCAGCGACGAGACGACCCAGCCCGCGACCAAAGCCCAGACAGAGGCATAGATCAGCGCCAGAACCACCATCGTCACAATGCCGATGAACTGGGACAGAAGATCCAGCGCGGTGACCAGACCGACCCGCAGATGCCGGGTGGCGGTTTCGATCCGCGTCGGATCAAAGCCGTGAATCAGGAGGGAGATGCCAGCCACCGGCAGCAAAAGCGCCAGTATCGGTTCGCCGTAGAAGGCTGCGACCGGATAGGCCAGCGCCAAGGTGCAAAGCCACAGGAAGACCCCGCGCACGACCTGGATCGTCCAGGCAGTGTCCAGAAAGCCCTGCTCATCGCCGCGCTTGTGCTGCAGGATGGAGGGGCCGATGCCGATATCGGAGAACATCGCCAGCCCCACCATGAACACCGTGACCAGTGCCATGATCCCGAAGGCTTCGGGGAACAGAAGGCGTGTCAGGATCAGGTTGGAGGCAAGCCGCATCGCCTGCGATGTGCCGTAGCCCATCACCGTCCATGTCGAACTGCGCATGACGCGGGGCACAAGGCCTTCGCTGCGCCATCGGGTCAAGATCGGGTTGGGCACCGAAAGACGTTCCACTCGCAAGACGAAAGTAGGCTGCAACAGCGGCCTGACGAAACGCCACCCTGCCCGAGCCGGGGCCAGTGTTCAAGCACGGGTTTGGCAACGGATTGTTCCGCAATGCACCTTTTCAAAAGGCGTTTGACAGAACCATGGCCAAAAGTCCGCCATATCCGCCTGTGGCCAGAGCATCGGCAATCGTGCCGATCCCGGACCGATCCGCGAAACGGGCCCCATCCTGATCGTCATCGTCTTGATCGTCATCCTGCCAGCTGCGACCCATGCCTTCGGTTTCGGGAAGGCGACGGAAGAGGCTGTCGATCGGCCGTTGCTGAAAATCGTTGACCTTCCTCAGGCTGCCGAAACGGAGGTCTTCGTCTGGGTCCCGCTCGGTGAGGTCGCTTGCGCGTCTGTCCCAGACGCGGGGTGTGGTGAAGATGCGGCTGATGTCGGAGAGGCGGCTGCCGATTCCAAAGGGAGAGAAGCCCGGTCGGGTTGTCACCGGATCATCCTGATCGTCGTCGTCGTCCTCCCGATCCCTCTCTGCCGGTCTGCGCGAAGGGGGGGCTTTGGTGGGGGGCGGCGCGGCGGCGACATCATCTTCGGCACTGGGCCGGGGCGGGGCAGGTTCAGCGCGGTCCTGCGTGCGGACAAAGTCTGGCTCGCCTGCGAATTCGGCGATTTCGCGGGCTTCTTCGGGCGTGCGGGCCACGATCACGCGCACCACTTCGCCCGGATGGTCGATCGAGAACGTCAGTTTCCCCCGATTGACGGAGAAGGGCAGGTCTTCGCGATGGCCAAGCGCATAGGTATTGGCTTCGTTGCTTTCATCGACATTCGGGTTGTCGGGAATGCCAAAGCGCGTCATCCAGTCCTTCGGCACCTCGGCTGTCAGGCTTTCGACCCAGATCGCGGAATATCCGCTGCTCAGCCCTTCGATATCAAGCGTTACCTTGCCCAGTTTGACATCGTCATCGGCCGAGAGGAACAGCACAAGCCGGTCATCGTTTTCAAACCCATAGGTCCAAAGGTCATCGGAGAAGCGGCTGTTGCGGGTCGAGATATCCATGACCGACAGCCCTTCGGTGCTTTCGGCGATCATATCGAACATTTCGGCCCCGACAAATTTGACCGGTGCGCCCGAAGCATCGACATAGCTTGCCCGACCGGCGTGCATCATGTCCCAGGAATGCAGCGACGCTGCGCCGGTGCCTTCGGCCTGATATTCCGAAAACAGCTCCAGATAGAGGCGGGGGGCTTCCACGCCATAGTCGCGGGTCGCGAGAATATCCTGCCAGTATTTTTCGAATTCCGTATCGGTGCGCCCGGCGAGGTCGATATCTCCGCGCTTGATCGTGATCCCTTCGGCCTTCATGTCGCGGATGTATTTTGTCAGCGCTTCTTCGCGGGTGATCGAGGCGACGTTCCATTCGCCAAGGTTCAGCTCTGGCTTGTCGCCGCCTGCGGCAGTGACATCGGCCTTCCAGGCGTCAAAGATCGGCGCGAATTGCTTGAGCGTGATATCGACCCCTTCGGCCGTGCCGGGATAGCGGTGGTGCAGAACCATATCGATTTCAGCGAGTTGGTCGGGTGTGAAGGCATCGCGGATCGCCTCGTCATCGGCCATGTCGCGCCCGGCCTGCACGGCAAGGTCGATGTCGATGCCGTTTTGATTGAGCAGGGGGTCGTCCAGCCAGGCGTTGATCTCATCCACCATGGCGGCGGCCACCTTGCCATATTCCGCGGCGGCATCATCGCCAAAGCTGTTGAAATGGAGGTAATGTTCGGAACCGATGTGAAAGACCAGCTGCTTGGGCAAGGGGCCATAGCTGCCCGACAGCAGATCGGCCATGAAATTGCCGACCTCTTCGCGCATCAGCTCTTCGTTGCCGGCATAGCGTGCCGTGGGCAGAACGATGGCCAGTGCCGCGTCATGGGCGCGGGCATAGGCCATCATATCCGCCAGATCCGCCTGACCGAAGGCCGGGTTGTAGAGGCCGGGATGCTGCAGGCCATAGCGGTCCGGATAGGCTTCTGCCAGAGACCCGCCGGGCCAGGAGATCATCCCGAAGTTGATCTTGTCCAATTGCTCATCAAATCGGTCCAGCGTACGGAAGGTGGAAAAGCGCACGCCCAGATCCGCCGCATCAACAGGATCAACCCCTGCGACCAAGGCATCCGTTCCGGTATTGACCTTAATATACATGGCTTGCCTCCAGACCTTCTGTCTGTCTTTCGGGTGGCAAGCATCATGCCGTTTCTTGTGTGAAAGCGGATCGGATCCTTCCGGGCAGGTTGGGTATAACTAATTGTCAAATAATGATTTTTAGACAGGATTTTCGATCCCATTGGATGTTTTGCTATCCTCTTGAGTGGCTCTAGGCCCGCCATTGGGACGGGTCTTTTGCCGCCTCAGCCTCGCCATTTGCGGCCGTCCGGGCTAGGTTTTGACCGGGGCAAGGGGAAGAGGCCGCATGCGCAAGGGTGAGATCTCCTTCTGGTGGCAGGAAATCGGGCTTCCGGCGCCCAGAAGACAACTGGAGGGCGAATCAGAGGCGGATGTCTGCATCATCGGCGCGGGGTACACCGGGCTATGGACCGCCCATTACCTTTTGGCTGCCGACCCAAGTCTCAAGGTGCTGATCGTGGAGCGGCGTTTTGCGGGCTTTGGCGCTTCGGGCCGCAATGGCGGCTGGTTGACGGGCGGCTTTGCCTGGGCCCATGACCGCTATGCCAAGGACCGGGGCGCGGGGCCGGTGCGCGCCATGGTCTGTGCGATGCAGGACACGGTGGCAGAGGTGCTGCGTGTGGCCGAAGCTGCCGGGATCGATGCCGATATCTGCCGGACAGAGGAAGTGATGGTCGCGACCTCTCCCGCGCAGGAAGCGCGGATGCAGGCCGAGGCTGCCGCGCGCGCAAGCTGGGGGGAGGCCGGACGCATCCGGCTGATCGATGCGACGGACCTTGCGCGGCGCATCCGGATTCCGGGCGCGCGGGGGGCCATGGTTGTTTCGGGCGTGGCGCGCATCCAACCGGCGAAGCTGGTCGCGGGTCTGGCCCGGCTGGTCGAGGCGCAGGGCGCGCGGATCGTGGAGGGGACGGCGGTCACCGCCCTCGCGCCGGGTCTTGTGACAACGGACCGCGGCCTGATCCGGGCGCGCACGATCCTGCGCTGCACCGAAGGTTTCACGGCCGAACTGCCCGGGCACCGCCGCGACTGGCTGCCGCTGAATTCCGCGCAGATCGTGACCGAACCGCTGCCGCAGGCGGTCTGGGACAAGATCGGCTGGGCGGGCAATGAAATCCTTGGCGATTTCGCCCATGCCTATTGCTATTGCCAGCGCACGCGAGAGGGGCGGATCGCCGTGGGCGCGCGCGGGGTGCCTTACCGCTTTGGCTCTGCCATCGACCGAGAGGGCGAGCCGGGGGACGAAACCATCGCTCGGCTGCGCGCCATCCTCGCGCGGCATTTCCCCGATGCGGCAGGGGCGCGGATCGACCATGCGTGGTGCGGTGTGCTGGGCGTGCCGCGGGATTGGTGCGCAAGTCTTGCCTTCGACCCCGCCACGCGGATCGGCCATGCCGGGGGCTATGTCGGGGTGGGCGTCTCTACCTCCAATCTCGCGGGGCGGACCTTGGCCGATCTGACCCTTGGCCGGGAGAGTGCGCTGGTCCGCCTGCCTTGGGTCAACCGCCCCGTCCGGCGGTGGGAACCAGAGCCTGGCCCCCCCTCGCGCCTCGCGCGGATCGGCAACTGGCTCACTGGCCGCTAGGGGCGCTGCCGCAGCAAACCCCGCCCTCAAGACAGGCCTTTGCCAAAGAAACTCTCGCAACAGGACTCCTTCTTCCTGTCTTCATCTGTTCCCAAATATCCTCGGGAGG
>JALOTC010000086.1 GCA_025458085.1 Cypionkella sp.
AGGCGGAACATGAAGCCTCCTATCGGATCGGGTGGTGGACGGTGACGAGCTTCGTCCCATCGGGAAAAGTGGCCTCGACCTGAACAGAGGGGATCATCTCGGCGATGCCCTCCATGCATTGGTCGCGGGTGATGACCTGCGCGCCCGCCTCCATCAGATCGGCCACGCTGCGCCCGTCACGCGCGCCTTCCACGACGAAATCGGTGATCAGCGCCACGGCCTCGGGATGGTTGAGCTTCACGCCTCGGGCAAGCCTGCCACGGGCGACCATGGCGGCGAGGCTGATGAGGAGCTTGTCTTTTTCGCGCGGGGTCAGGTTCATCGCTTGTCCTTCACATCTGCCAGACGCGCGGCAGGGGTTGGCCTGCGCGCAAAACGCCAAGGGCGCGGGCGATCTGGCGGCGGAGCGGCCAGCCATCGGGGGCCTGCGCGCGCAGCATCAGCCGCCCCGGCAAGGCACTGGCCGCCGCCATCACGCCCGGTTCATCCAGCACGCGGCGGAGGGGGGAGAGCAAATCCGCCGCATCCGCGCGGATCAGGGCAAGGCTTGCAAAGGCCCGCATCTGCCCCAGCCCGGCAAGACCGCTGGACAGGGCGGCATCGTTGATCCGCAAAGGCTCCACCCACACAGGCGCGCCATCGCGTTCGACCATGCGCCAATCCCGCAAGGACAGGCGGCGCACCACCTCTCCCATCGCCGGGCGGCCAAGGACGATCATTTCCAGCATCAGACAGCCCGCTTCGGGGCCAAGCGTCACGGTCGTGCGCCGATCCAGCGCCGCGCCGTCGAACAGGATCGTCTCTTGCGGCAACCAGTCCAGAAAACCGCCCGCACCGACCGAAAGGTCAACCCGCACCCGCGCCGTGCCGCCCGCGCTGCGATAGGCGCGCTCTGCCGTTTGGGTGGTGCCGATGGCCTGAAGCCCCGCGCCGATCTCCATGGCAAAGGATAGCACATCCCCCCCGGTCAGCCCGCCAGAGGTATTGAGGAACACTGCCTCCGGCCGCCCACCCACATGGGGCAAGATCACCTTGGCACTGCCCTGCTGGCGCAGACCCATCAGCCGCGCGCCACGCGGGCCGGTGGCCAAGGCGATCCGCGCCTCGCCCCGGCTGCGCTGCATCGGCATGATCTGGATGGCTTGCGTCATGTTCCCCGCCCTTTGGCCCAGACTGTGCGGGCAAGGGCAGGGGCGGCAATGCAGCGGGCGATGCGCAGCAAGGGATCGGCGGGTCAGACGTGGATATCGCCCAAGATGGAGGCACTGCGCCCGAAAAAGAGGCAGATCAGGTCTCGGGCGCGGTGCGAAACGCCTCTAGCCTGTCGCGCAAAGGGGCGGGCCATGACAGGGCGGCAGGCTGCCCCCCGCGCAATCCGGCATAGACAAGGCGCTTTTTCACCCGCAGCCGATCCTCCCCGCCACAGGCGGCCACGAGGAGGAGGTCCATCGAACTGCGCCCCAAAGCCTCTATCGTCAGACGCCAGTCCAGCACCTCTCCCAAGCGCGAGGGCAGCAGGAATTCCGCCGAAAGCGTCACTGTGGGCGTGCCTTCGGCGCGGGCGATCATCGTGGCATAGGTTTCGCCCACCACCTCGCGAAAGAAGTTCTCGGCCACCGAATTCGTCATTTCGAAATAGCGGGGGTAAAAGACGATCCCGGCCGGGTCGCAATGGTTGAATTCGATCTGGATGGGGCGGTGATAGATCATCTGTGTCCTGTGTCAGAGAAAACTGCGGATCGTGTCGAGCGCCCCGTCCAGCGCGCGGCCTTCCTCATCCTTCAGCGCCGCCTCGCGCAGGCGGCGCGCCCATTCGGCGGCATCCGCACGGCCTTCGACCAGCGCGATGCCCTCCATCACCCGGTCGAATTTCGAAAGTCCTCGGGCATGGGTATCGGAATAGCCCTTGATCAGACGGCGGCAGCGCAGGATTTCCACGGCCAAAGCATAATCGCGGGGCAAGACCGCCATGGCCCGCGACAGCCACGCTTCCAGATGCGCGCGTTCCTCCCTATGGCGCAGCATGCCCCGCCGCCACGGGCGCAGACCTGCGACAAGGTAAAGCATCAGGAAGCCGCCAAGGCCATCGGTCCGCAGCCTGCGGCCCCGGTTCACCACCCGGTCGATCCGCGCCATGGCGGTGGGGGAGCCCGCCAGTCGAGCGCCAAGCCGGGCAGGCAGGAGGCGCACCATTTCTTCGGCGCGGGGGTGGAGATATTCTGTCACCGCCATCAGGCGGCCCGCACCCACCCCCATTTCGGCCCCGATCCGGGCCATGCGGGCGGCGCGGGTCTTGTGGTCGGCCACGCGGATCATATCGTCATAGGCCATGGCATTGGCGATATGTTTCGCAGCCTCGACCGTCAGATCGTAGGGCGCGCGGTCCTCTGACGCGATCCCCTCCACCCGCACGAGGTATTCCGCGCCATAGGCAAGGTCTTGAAACTCCACCACCTTGCGCAGGCCCGCGCGGGCCATGGCGGGGGCCTCCCCCGGCAAGGCATCGGCGCGGGCAAGCAGCGCCTGCCACTGGGCAAGCAGCTTTTGTGGCCCCTGCGCGGCAGGGGCGGCAGGCGGCAGGGGCGGGGTCGCCGCTTCAGGCAACGGCCCCGTCAGCGCCGCCTCAAACCCGGCGGCAAAGGCGCGCAAGGAGGCCTCTACCCCCTTGCCGCCCGCGCGGATCGCATCTTCAAAGGCCGCGCGGGAAAAGGGCAGCGCGCCGCTGGCGGCAAGCGCGCCGAACAGGGTCGCGGAGATCACCGAACCCGCCCGCGCCGCCTCTGCCTCGAAATCCGCCGCGATAAAGCGTTGGGCGGCGATTTCGGCGGTGGCGATCACTTCCTCGGCCTTGGCGATACCATCCCCCGGCACCATCTTTTCACTGACCGCCAAAGCCCGATGGGTGGAGGCGATCAGCGTCGTGCGGTCGGGTGTGACAAACCCCCGGATGATGGCGCGCCCCGCCTCCATCAATTCCGCCGCGATCATGATGTCCACATCCCCCGCCGCGGGCATCAGCGAAAAGATCGGGCTGCGGTCTGTCGCCGGGGCCATTTCGACGTAATAGAGCGTCGATCCCGTGCGCTGCGCCACGCCCGCCACGCTGGTTGCCTGCACGGCAAAGCCATTGGCGCGGGCCAAGGCTTCGATCCATCCCGTCAGCACCCCACCGCCCTGCCCGCCCACGGCGAGGATCGCAAGTTTGGTGATCCGGTCCAGCGCCGGGTCGCGCGGATGGGGAGAGAGCGTCTCGTGCAGCGTCATGGCGCGAAATCCAGCCGTTTCGCGGCGCGGCGGGCTTGCAGCCAGCCGATCACCCGCGCGCGGAAGGTGGCCCATGCCGCCTCCCACCGCCCCGGATTATGGATCACATCGGCGCGGTAGAAACTTGGGCAGAGGATGGCAGCATCCGCCACCTCTCCGCAATTGCCGCAGCCCACGCAGGTTTGGTCGATACTGGCCACCGGGTCATCGCGCAACGGATCGTCCAACCGCTTGAGCGAGAGCGAGGGACAGCCCGAGAGGCGCATACAGGCATGGTCGCCCGTGCAGATCGCCTCATCCACGCCAAAGCGCGGCGCCTCCACCCTCCGCCCTTCGCGGATCGCCTGTTGGCGCAGGGGCTTTTCCCGGCGCTGGCGGTTCAGCATACATTCGGAGGAGGCGATCACAACCTTTGGCCCAGGCGCATCGGTGGTCAGCGCATCGTGCAGCACGCGTTTCAGTTTCGGCACATCATAGGTGCGGTCCACCTGCTGCACCCAATCGATCCCGATGCCCTTCATCGCGGCGGCAATCGGGTGGTTCGTGGCCTTGGTGTCATTGGCCGCGCGAGAGGACAGGATATCCTGCCCGCCCGTGGCGGCGGTGTAGTAATTGTCCACAACCACCACCACGCCATCGGATTTGTTGAACACCATATTGGTCATCGATGACGACAGGCCGGAATGCCAAAAGCCGCCATCGCCCAGAATGGAAATCGGCCGCCGTTCGCCCCCGCCGTCAAAAGCCCCATTGCCCGCCGGGCCAAGGCCAAAGCCCATGGTCGCGCCCCCCACCTCGAACGGGGGCAAGGCCCCGAACAGGTGGCAACCGATATCGGCGGAAATCTGGTGCTTGCCCAAATCCTGCTGCACCAGTTTCAGCGCGGCAAAGATCGGGCGTTCGGGGCAACCGGTGCAAAAGCCCGGCGGGCGGATCGGCACCGTCTTGGAAAGGTCGGGCAGCGCGGGCCGGTCCATATTGGGCGCGCGCACCTTGGCGGGCAGCATGTCGGGCGCGGCCTCGCGCAGGAACGCCTCCAACGCTTGCAGCATGACCGCGCCGGTATATTCGCCCGCCATGGGGAAAGCGCCCTTGCCATGCAGCCGGACAGAGGAGCCGGCGCGATAGAGGAAGGTCGCAAGCTGCTGTTCGATGAATTCGGGCTGACCTTCCTCCACCACAAGGATGTGGTCCTTGCCTTCGGCAAAGCAGAGGAATTCATCCGCGAGCAGCGGATAGGTCACGTTCAGGCAATAGATCGGCACCCGCGCATCGCCATAGATATCGGCCAGCCCAAGCTGTTGCAGGGCGCGGATCACGCCATTGTACATCCCGCCCTGACAGACGATGCCAATGCGCCCGCCCGTGCCGAACATCTCGTTCAGGCGGTTCTCGCGGATGAAACGCTCTGCCGCGGGCCATCGATTTTTGACCTTGTCGATCTCATGCGCATAAGACATCGGCGGCAGGACGACGCGGGCAAAATCGCTGCGCGGGTTCGACAAAGCCTCGCGCACGGTCAGCGCCGGGCGGCGGTTGTCGCGGCAGGGGAACTGCCCTGTCACATGACAAGACCGGATACGCAGGGTCATCATCACCGGCGTGTTCGATGCCTCGGAGAGGGCAAACCCATCCCCTACCGCCTTCACAAGGCAGGGCAGGTTCGGGCGCGGGTCCAGAAGCCAGAACTGCGATTTCATTGCGAAAGCATGGCTGCGCTCCTGCATGATAGAGGAGCCTTCGCCATAATCCTCGCCCAGAACGATCAGCGCGCCCCCCGTGACGCCCGAGGAGGAGAGGTTCGCCAAGGCATCAGAGGCGACATTCACCCCCACCGGCCCCTTGAAGGTCACTGCCCCCCGGATCGGATAATGGACCGAGGCCGCCAGCATGGCTGCTGCCGCGGCCTCGTTCGCATTGGCCTCGAACCGCACGCCCAATTCGCCCAAAAGGTCTTGGGCATCGGCCAGCACATCCATCAGATGGCTGATCGGCGCGCCCTGATAGCCGCCGACATAGCCCACGCCATTTTCCAACAGGGCCTTGGTGATGGCGAGGATGCCTTCGCCCGTAAAGACCTCCCCCTCGCCCTTGCGCAGGTCTTCCACCTCGGCCTTGAAGCTGCGCTCGGCCATGTCAGGCGCGTGGAACCAGCGCCAGCGCGCGGATGGGCGAGCCGGTGCCGTTCTTGATCTTCAAGGGTGCGGCGATCAGGATCGCGCCTTTGGGCGGCAGGCGATCAAGGTTCGCAAGGCTCGCCAGCCCGTAAAGGTTATGCTTGTGCAAAAGGTTATGCGCCGGGAAAGGCGGGGTCATGCCACCCGCCTGCCCCGCATCGGTGCCGATGCACTGGCTGCCCCAGCCGACGATCCCCCTGGAAATCAGGTGCTGGATCACCTCGGCCGTCGGGCCGGGGGTGTGGGGGCCGGTCTCATTGGCGTTGAGGAACAGCGCCTCGTCATGGGCGCGCTTGTCCCAATCGCTCCGCAGGACCACCCATTCCCCCGCGCCGATCGGGCCGTGCTTGGCCTCCCATGCCGTGACATGATCGACGGTCAGCAGGAAATCGGGGTCTGCCGCGCATTCCGCGCTGAAATCAAGCACATTCACCGGGGCCACCACGCGCTGCACAGGCAGCGTATCGGTATAGCCATCGGCATAATCCTTGCCCGTGATCCAATGGTGCGGCGCATCGAAATGGGTGCCGGAATGTTCGCCGAGTTCCAGCCAGTTCCACGCCCAGAAGGGGCCATCCTGATCATATTCGCTGATCCGGTGAATGCGGATCGGCGGTGTATCCTTGGCGAAATCGGGGGGCAGTTTCAAAAGCGGCGTCTCGGGGCCAAGCGTGCCCGAACAATCCACCACCTCGACCCCGCCGCTCGCCAGAAGCAGCGCCAGATCAGCCAGAACCTGCGCAGATTTCATTATCATCTCTCCCTGTGTTGGGGTCTGTTTCGGCCCCTTCCCTGCAAAGCTAGACCGTCAAGATGGGGCTTCAAACCCCGTCTGAGGGGTCAGCTTGCCAAAAGCGCCTCTACCTCGGCCCGTGCGGGCATAGCGGTGGCGGCACCGTGGCGGGTGACGGATATGCCCGCCACCGCGCAGCCAAAGGCCAAGGCATCGGCAATCGCCTGCCCTTCGGACAGCGCCACGGCAAAGCCACCGTTAAACGCATCGCCCGCGCCCGTGGTATCGACCACCGGCCCCGGCGCGCGGGCGGGGGCGTGCAGGCTGACCCCGTCCTTGCGCCACAAAACGCCATTGGCCCCCAGCGTCACGATCACCGCCCCCACACCGCGCGCGATCAGCGCATCTGCCGCCGCCTCGGCCTCGGCCACCGTGGTGACCGGCAGGCCGGTCAGCGTTTCAGCCTCGGATTCATTCGGGGTCAGGATATCGACCAGCGCCAGCATCTCGTCGGGCAAGGCGGCGGCGGGCGCGGGGTTCAGGATCGTCGTCACCCCCGCCGCGCGGGCGATTTTCAACGCGGCCAAAGCAGCAGGCTGGGGCTGTTCCAACTGTGTCAGGAACACACCCGCCCCTTCGATCAAGGCGCGATGCGCTTCCACATCGTCTTCTGAGATGCGGCCTGCCGCGCCGGGGCAGACGATGATGGCATTTTGGCCCGTGCCTTCTTGCAAGAAGATAAAGGCGCTGCCCGTATGGCTTTCGCGGTCCACGATCACATGGGGCTTGACCCCCGCATCGGCCCAGACCGCGCGGGCCATGGCGGCGAAATCATCCTCCCCCAGGCGCGTGACCATATGCACATCGCCGCCTGCACGGGCAGCGGCGGTCGCCTGATTGGACCCTTTGCCCCCGGGGCCAAGGTGAAAGCCCGCACCCATGATCGTTTCGCCCAATTTGGGCAGGCGCGCCGCGCGATAGCCGGTATCGGCATTGAAGATACCCAGAACAACAACAGGCTTTCCCATGATCACTCCTCTGGCCCGATCACGCCTTTGCGGAACATAAAGCAGCCATAGAAGCGCCGCTCGCCCGTCTGGATCACGGCATAGGCCCCTTTGGCAAGGTCATAGAAGGCAAAGCGTTCCACCCCCGGCAGCGGCCGCGCGCGGCCTTCGGCACGGTCGACCTCTGCCTGCACCTCGGCCTGCACCTCAGGCACGGCGGCGGGGTCACCCACCACCTGCATCCGGCCTGCGAAATCCTCGACAAAGGTATCCAGCGGCAGGACCGACAAGATCGCCTGCGCCGCTTCGGCCGAGGTCAGGTTCTCCATCCGCAGAAGCCGCCCCGTCACCGTCTGGCGCGCGATGCTGTCGGCGGGGAAATTGGTATCGACCAGCACCAGATAATCGCCATGCCCCATGGCACGCAACGCCCCCAGCACCTCGGCGTTCAACCTGTGGTCTATCCCCTTGAGCATCCTGTCCTCCCCTGCTCAGCCCTTACCGCGGCGGAGACTGCCCAAGCCGGCGCGCAAGGGCAAGGGGCCTTGGCCAAACTTGTCGACCCGTCTATGTCAGGGCCTTGGAGTCTTTGGCAAAATCCAGATCCATCGCGCGGGCGGTCTGATCGGCGAGCCCAATACCGGCCTCGTTCATCGTCAGCCAGGTTTCGGTCGCGCCTGCATGATAGAGACGGTCCAGATCGCTGTCATACAGCGCATGGGCGATGATCGGCCCCGTAAACCCCTTTTGCCGCAAGGACAGCGCCGCCGTCTCCTTTGCCTCGATACTGTCGATGGCCAGAACCGCCGCCTCCAGCACCGAGATATCCAGCGCGCGCCAAAAGGCCGTATCCTCCACATCGGCAAGGCGCACATTGCGCCCCGCCGCGCGGTGGCTTGCCACGCGGTATTGGTCGGCATCCATGCCCACAACCCGGTCACAAAGCACCGTCAGACGGTCATAGGCCGCCGTGCCAGTGCGCCCCATGCCCAGCACCATCACGCGGGCATTGCCCATATCGGTGGGCATCTCATCGCGATGCACGCGCGCGGGTTCAAAGCGCTGCAACGGGCCTTCCCACCGGTCAAACAGGGCCTGCGCCATGCGGTTCAAGGGGGCTGCCAGAACGAAGGACAGGCTGACCGCAAGCGCCAGAGACACGAGCCATTCGGGCAATTCCCGCGCCGCGATGATCAACGCGAACTCGCTATAGGCCATGAGGCTGAGTGCTGCCAGAAAGGCCGAGCGCGCGCGCAGGCGGAACAGCAGGAAGATCGCAAAGAACAGCGCGCCTTTCAGCGGCAAAAGCGCAAGGAAGCCCAAGGCCAGCCAAAGATCAGCCCAATCGGGCAGGCCCGACATGCCGATTTGCAGGAAAAACCCCACCAGAAAGATTTCCTTCAGCGACCAGAGGCTTTCGGCAAGCTCTTTCGCGCGGGCATGGCCCGAGAGCATCAGCCCCATCACCAAGGCACCGATTTCAGACGACAGGCCCAGCGAGTGAAAGCCCATGCCGCCGATCACCAGCGACAGAAGCATCCCCATGAGCACCAGAAGTTCATCATGCCCCGCCGCATCCAAAAGCTTGTGCAGCACCGGACGCAGCAGCGGCAGCGCAAGCAACCCCAAGGCCCAGGGCGAGGGGACCTGCGCGCTCCAGATCGCCAGAACGATCAGCGCGATCAGGTCCTGCACAATCAGAACGCCAATCGCCGTGCGCCCGTAAAAGGTGCCAAGGTCGCGCTTGGCCTCTAGCATCTTGGCCGAAAAGACGGTGGAGGAGAAGGCAAGCGCAATGGCCAGCAAAAGCCCCGGACCGGCGGCAATCCCTGCGAGAAACACCAGCCCGCCCGCCACAACAGCGGCAGACAGGCCGAAATGGATCACTGCGCCGCCCAGAACCTGCGGCTGCACCACCTGCCCCAGCCGCAGCTTCAGCCCAACGGCAAACATCAAGAGCAGAACGCCCAGATGGGCGACATGGTCCAAAATCTCATCCGTCTCGGCCGGAAGGCCAAGGCTTGGCCCGGCGGCATTGACGAAAAACCCCGCCGCCCGGGCGATCAGCCCTGCTTCTCGGCCCGCGCCTTGGCCGCAGCCTTCATCCGCTCCAGCAGTTCGGCCTTGTCCGGGGTCTTGCCGAAGGGTTTCTTGGAAGTGCCGGGTTCGTTATGTTCCCGATGTTTCGGCGCCGCCTTTGCCGGTTTCGATTTGCCTGCCTTGCCGTAATCCATGATCCGCCCCTTACGTCCGCGCCTGTCCCTGTCTTGCGCGATCAGCGCGCCGGGCGCAAGCGCAGAGGCGCGCGCCTACCCCTGACGCCGCCGCCGCACGGTCGCGGGCCGCCCCGGCAGAGCCAGACGCGCATCGTTGCGCGTCTTTTCCGACACAACCTTGCCGCGCGAGATCACAGCCAAGCGGTCGGGGCGCAGGCGCAAAGCCTCGGTCGGGTCGCCCGCATCGAGGATGACGAGTGAGGCGCGCCCCCCCACCCGCAGGCCAAGGTCCGACAGTCCCATGATCCGGGCGTTATCCTCGGTCACCATGCGGAAGCAGCGGGCCATTTCCTCGGGATGGGTCATCTGCGCGACATGCAGGCCCATGAAGGCCACGTCGAGCATGTCCGCCGTGCCCAGCGAATACCACGGGTCCAGCACACAATCCTGCCCCCAGCCCACGGTGATGCCAGCGGCCTGCATCTCTTTCACCCGCGTCAGGCCCCGGCGTTTGGGATAGGTATCGTGCCGCCCTTGCAGGGTAATGTTGATCAACGGGTTGGGGATGGCGGTCATCCCCGATTCCGCGATGAGTGGGATGAGTTTGGACACATAGTAGTTGTCCATCGAATGCATCGAGGTCAGATGCGACCCCGCCGCCCGCCCGCCCAGACCATGCCGCGTCACCTCGCGCGCCATCGTCTCCACATGGCGGCTGAGGGGATCGTCAGTCTCATCACAATGCACATCCCACATCAGGCCCCGGTCGGCGGCCATACGCGCGAGGTCACGCAGGGACTCGGCCCCCTCCTCCATCGTGCGTTCAAAATGCGGGATGCCGCCCACCACATCCACGCCCATATCCAGCGCGCGGACCACATTTTCCCGCCCCGTGGCGGTGCGGTAAAGCCCATCCTGCGGGAAGGCCACCAGTTGCAGGTCAAGGTAAGGCGCGACGAGGCGTTTCAGCTCCAGCATCGCCTCCACCCCGCGCAGATGGTCTGGCGTGGTATCCACATGGGTGCGAATGGCCAAAAGCCCCATGCTGACCGCCCAATCGCAATAGCGCAGCGCGCGGGAAACCATTTCGTCGACCGTCGCCACCTCACGCAATTCGCCCCAAAGGCTGATGCCTTCCAGAAGCGTGCCGGAGGCATTGACCCGCGGCAGGCCATAAGACAGCACCGCATCCATATGAAAATGCGGGTCCACGAAGGGGGGGGAGACGAGATCGCCCGTGGCATCAATCACGCGCCCCGCCTCGGCCTCCAGCCGCCCGATGGCGGCGATCCGGTCCCCTGTGATGCCGATATCCGCCACGCTTCCATCGGGCAGCGTGCCGCCCCTCACGATCAGATCAAACATTCAGCGTTCGCCTTTGTTATAGGGC
>JALOTC010000223.1 GCA_025458085.1 Cypionkella sp.
GTCGCAGCTTCGGTCGCCTCTGCGGCGGCTTCCTGCGCCCAGACGGGCAGGCTTGAGAGGACCCCGGCGCCCAGCGCCGCAAGCCCGGAAAGTTTGGTAAACCTGTTCATGTTTCCTTTTCCCCTTGAACCGGCCGCTTACAGCGCGTCGTCATTGGTTTCGCCGGTGCGCACGCGCACGGCATGCTGCACATCAAGGACAAAGATCTTCCCGTCCCCGATCTTGTTGGTCTTGGCGGTGGTGCTGATCGTTTCCACGACCGCATCGGCAAGGCTGTCGCTGACCACGATTTCGAGCCGCACCTTCGGCACGAAGTTCACGGCATATTCCGCCCCGCGATAGATTTCCGTATGGCCCGACTGGCTCCCGAAGCCTTTGATCTCGGTGACCATCATGCCCCGTACGCCGATGGCGGTCAGCGCTTCGCGCACCTCCTCGAGCTTGAACGGCTTGATTGCTGCGATGATGAGTTTCACGTCCTTCCCCTTCTTTTGGCAGGGGCCCGGGGTGGGCCCTCACGCAAAGCAAGGAGGCTTTCCGCAGCGCAGAACAAGAAAACAGCCGGCGATGGTCAAACCCGAAAGAATTGCACAATTTTTGCACTTCTTCCGGCTAATGCTTAATTATTAGGCGGATCACATAAGCGAATCCCCGCCAAGCGCCCTCCACATCCGCCCCAAGACCGATTAGATTAGCACCCAAAAGAAGGCAGTGCGGCGTAGATCGGGTGGGCGGATGGCAGGCAAAGACAACGGGCGCAAACCTCTGGTGGCAGACCGGCGCTATGGCACAAAGCGCCCGCCGCGCAAGCACGGGCTGATTGTCGGGCTGATCCTTGGCCTTTGGGGGCTGATCTGGCGCGTCGTCTGGGGCGTCACATGGCGCATCACGGCGGTGGTCGCGACCATCCTCGCGCTCGCCTCCTTCTACTTCTACAGCACCCTGCCCGAAGTTTCGGACCTTCTCGATGGCCGCTCACGCGGGTCTGTCACCATGCTCGACCGCGAAGGTCAGGTCTTCGCCTGGCGCGGCGAAACCTTCGGCGGCCAGATTACCGCCGACCGTGTCTCGCCCCATCTGCACAATGCCATCATCGCCACCGAGGACCGCCGCTTCTATCGCCATTTCGGCATCTCGCCCCGCGGCATCGCGGGCGCGATCCGCATCAACCTGGCCGAAGGTCGTGGCCCGCTGTCGGGCAATGGCGGCTCGACCATCACCCAACAGGTCGCCAAACTCCTCTGCCTCGGTGTGCCCTATGACCCGACCCAGTGGGAGTCGGAAGCCGCCTATGAACAGGATTGCCGTGGCGGCGGCGTCTGGCGGAAAATCAAGGAAGTCCCCTATGCCATCGGCATGGAAATCAAGTATTCCAAGGCCGAAATCCTGACCATCTACCTCAACCGCGCCTATCTTGGCGCAGGCGCGCGTGGGTTCGAGGCGGCAGCGCAGCGCTATTTCGGCAAATCCGCGAATGAGGTGAACCCGGCCGAGGCGGCGATGCTCGCGGGCCTTCTGACCGCACCCTCGCGCTTTGCCCCGACGAACAACCTCGCCCGGGCCCAGGGCCGCGCCAATGTGGTGATCGGCCTGATGGAGGCGCAGGGCTTTCTAACCGCCGCAGAGGCGGCTGAAGCCCGCGAAAACCCCGCGCGGCTCTCGCAAGCCGCCGAACAGCGCGCAGGCGGTGCCTTTGCCGATTGGGTCATGGAATCGACGCCCAGCTTCCTGTCCACCCAGACGACCGAGGATGTCATCATCCAGACCACACTGGACCAACGCCTGCAAAAAGCCGCGGAAGAGGCCCTCACCTTCGTCTTTGAAACCAAAGTCAAGGAAGGGTCAGCCGCACAGGCCGCCATCGTCGTCATGTCCTCGGACGGGGCGGTGCGCGCCATGGTCGGCGGGCGGCAACAGGCGGCTGCGGGCAGTTTCAACCGCGCGACCCAAGCCCGCCGCCAAACCGGGTCCAGCTTCAAGCCTTTCGCCTATGCCGCCGCCTTCGACCTTGGCTTCACCCCCGCCGACTATGTCGAAGACACGCCGCTGACGATCAACATCCCCGGCTCCGGCCCTTGGACACCCCGGAACTACGACGAACGCTTCAAGGGCATGATCACCCTGACCCAAGCCCTTGCCGAAAGCCGCAACATCCCCGCCGTCCGCGTCTCAGAGGCCGTGGGGCGCGATGCCGTGCGCCGCATCGCCTCGGGATTTGGCATCAACTCGGCCCTCGCCGATGGCCCGGCACTCGTCCTCGGGGCCTCGGAAAGCACGCTTTTGGAAATGACCGGGGCCTATGCCGGCATCCTCAACGGCGGCAGCGCGGTCACGCCCTATGGCTTTCAGGAACTGCATCTGAAAGGCGACAGCGAACCCCTGATGGGGGCAGCAGGTGGCCTCGGCCAAAGGGTCATCAGCGAACAGGCCGCGCGCTACCTGACCTATGCCATGTCGCGCGTGATCGAAGACGGGACCGGCACCCGCGCCCGCATCCCCGGATGGGAAGCCGCGGGCAAGACCGGCACCACCCAAGCCGCCCGCGACGCGTGGTTCATCGGCTATACCGCCGATTATGTGGCCGGCGTCTGGATGGGCTATGACGACAACACACCCCTACGCGGCGTGACAGGCGGGGGCCTGCCCGCCGAAATCTGGCGCGAGGTGATGGTCCGCGTGCATGACGGCCTGCCCCCCCGCCCCCTGCCCATGGATGTGCCGCAGCCCAAACTGCCGCCCGATGGAACCTATGCGCCCTCGCCTGATTACATGGTGGATGGCCAATCCCCCTCCGCCCCGCCCCCCGGCGCGCAGCAGTTCGATCCCGCCTTCGACCCCGGCTTTGACCAAAGCACTGGCTGGAGCAGCGAACCCGCCATGCCGATGCCCGCCGATGACATCATCATCTACGATGGCCCCATCCCCGACGATTGGGTGAACGAAGGCCCTGTTGGCGGCCCGGTGATGAACGACAGCGATCTGGCCGACCAGATCCTGCGCGACGTTCTTGGAGCTTTCGGAAACTGAGGCGGGGCGCCCCA
>JALOTC010000087.1 GCA_025458085.1 Cypionkella sp.
TGTGACCGCGTGGGCTTCAAGCGGCTGGCGCATATGCCCGACATCGATGCCATCCGGCGGAGCCGTCTGAAGAAAAAGACGCTGTTCGAAATGGATGCCGACGAGGACATCGTCATGGCGCGGGCCGAATACATCCGGCTTGCCGAAACGCTCTGGCGCAGCGTGGGCGAGCCGCCCGTCCTGCCCGAGGCGCTGCCCGATCGCGATATCTTTGAATTGCTGGGGTTCGATTGATGAACGACTATGCTTCCACCCGCGCCCGGGTCGAGCATTATTTCGACCGCACGGCGACCCGTGTCTGGGACCGTCTGACCTCGGACGCGCCTGTGAGCCGTATTCGGCAAACGGTGCGCGAGGGGCGTGACCGGATGCGCGCGATCATGCTGGACCGCCTGCCCCAAGACCTGCGCGGCGCGCGGGTGTTGGATGCGGGCTGTGGTACGGGCTTGATGACCGCCGAACTCGCCGCGCGTGGCGCGGATGTGGTGGCGGTGGATATCTCGCCCCAACTCATCGACATTGCGGAGGCGCGGCTGGACGAGGGGCTGCGCCCCCGCGTCACCTTCCGCGCAGGCGATATGACCGCGCCAGAGCTTGGGGCCTTTGACTATGTGATGGCGATGGACAGCCTGATCTACTATCGGGCCGAAGATATCGCCGACATTCTTTCCCTTTTGGGAGAGCGCACCGAACGCGCGGTGGTCTTTACCGTGGCCCCGCGCACGCCGTTTCTGATGACCTTCTTTACCGCCGGAAAGCTGTTCCCCCGGTCGGATCGGTCGCCCGTGATGATCCCCCATGCCTATGGGCGGTTGCGCGACCTTTCCGGGCCGGGCCTTGGCCGGGTCGAACGGGTGAGCCGTGGCTTTTACATCAGCGAATGTCTGGAGTATCGGCCATGATCCTGCGCAAGAAGGATATTGCGAAGCTCGGCGCCGCCTGGATGCCCTTTGCCGATGCGGCCTCCACCGGCTTGCCGCTGTCGCAACTCATGCGGCTGTCGCTCTTTCAGCTTTCGGTCGGCATGGCGCAGGTGCTGCTTCTTGGCACGCTGAACCGCGTGATGATCGTGGAATTGTCGATCCCCGCCATGCTGGTCGCGGCCATGATCGCCATTCCGGTGCTTGTCGCGCCTTTCCGCGCTTTCCTTGGCCACAGGTCCGACACGCATCGCTCTGCCATCGGCTGGCGGCGGGTGCCTTACCTGTGGTTCGGAAGCCTGTGGCAGATGGGTGGCCTCGCGGTCATGCCTTTCGCGCTGATCGTTCTGTCGGGTGACCAATATCTTGGCCCGCAATGGGCAGGCGAGGTGCTGGCGGCGCTGGCCTTCCTGATGACCGGGATCGGCATGCATATGACCCAGACCGCGGGCCTCGCACTCGCCTCTGACCGGGCGAGCGAGGAGACGCGGCCCAAGGTCGTCGCGGTGCTTTACGTCATGTATCTGGCGGGCATGGGGATTTCGGCCATCATCGTGGGCTGGCTCTTGCGCGATTACGACCCGATCACCTTGGTGCGCGTGGTGCAGGGCTGCGGCTTGGCCACGCTGATCCTGAACGTGATCGCGCTGTGGAAGCAGGAAAAGGTCAAGCCCATGACCAAGGCCGAGCGGGAAGAACCCCGCCCGCGCTTTGCCGAGGCCTGGGCCGATTTCATGGCAGGCGGCAATGCCGGGCGGCTTTTGGCCGTGGTGGTGCTGGGGACGCTCGCCTTCAACATGCAAGATGTGCTGCTGGAACCCTACGGCGGGCAGATCCTTGGGCTTTCGGTTGCGGCGACCACGCTTTTGACCGGGGCTTGGGCCGGGGGCGCGCTCGTGGGCTTCCTTCTGGCCGCGCGCTGGCTTGCGCGTGGGATGGACCCATACCGGATGGCCGCGCGCGGTATCCTTGCCGGGATCGCGGCTTTCTCTGCCGTGATCTTTGCCGCGCCTTTGGACAGTGCCGCCCTCTTCTATGCCGGGGCCTTTGGCATCGGCTGGGGCGGCGGGCTGTTTGGCATTTCCACCCTGACCGCGGCCATGACCCTGCCGCGCACAGGCGGCGCAGGCGCGGGGCTTGCCCTTGGCGCTTGGGGGGCCGCGCAGGCCACTGCCGCGGGCCTTGCCATCCTGATCGGCGGCACCTTGCGCGACGTCATCACCCATCTGGTCGAGGCGGGTTCCCTCGGCAGTCTGACCGATCCTTCGGTTGGTTACTCTTTCGTCTACCACGTCGAAATCGGGCTGCTCTTTGCAACCCTCGCCGTTCTGGGCCCGCTTGTCCGGATCGGCATTCTGCACTCCCCCAAGAAAGACGAAGGCGGCCTCCGCCTCGTCGAATTCCCAACCTGACAGCGGAGGACAACACCCATGGTTGGCGTCAACTTTTTCGGAAACTTCGACCTCGCAAGCCTTTCGATCTGGCTGTTCTGGGGCTTCTTCGCCCTTCTGATCTACTACCTCCAGACCGAAAACATGCGCGAGGGTTACCCCCTTGAAACCGAGGACGGGCTTGCCGCCCCGAACCAAGGCCCCTTCCCGGTGCCAAAGCCCAAGACCTTCAAACTGCCGCATGGCAAGGGCGATGTCGTGGTGCCTTCGGCCGAGAATGAGGCGGCACACCGCCGCCAGAACCTCGCGCTGGCCCGCACCGCCGTGTCTGAAGGCTTCCCGCATGCGCCCACGGGCGATGCGATGGATGATGGCGTCGGCCCCGCCTCTTGGGTCCCGCGCAAGGACGAGCCGGAACTGGATGGCCACGGCCATGCCAAGATCGTGCCGATGGCCAATGCCAAAGGCTTCCATGTCAGCGCCGGGCGTGACCCGCGCGGCCTGCCTGTGCAGGGCGGTGATCTGGAAGTCGTGGGCCGGGTGGTCGACATGTGGGTCGACGCGCCCGAACAGCTTGTCCGCTATCTGGAGATCGAAACGAACTCGGGCGCGCGGCGGCTGGTGCCGATGACCTTGGCCAAGATCTGGGCCGACAGGGTGCGCGTCAATGCGCTGACGCAGGACCGTTTCGACGGCATCCCGGCGACCAAGTCGCAGACCACGATCACCAAGCTCGAGGAAGACAAGATCTCGGCCTATGTGGCCGCGGGTTACATGTATGCGAAGGGCCGGAAAGGCATCTTCGGGTGACGAAAGGGGGGCGGCGCGCGCCCGCGCCGCCCCGTCTTACCCCTATCTACGGAGGGTCTGAAAATGTCAGGCCGCGACAAAGACTTCGACTTCGAGCCGGTGCCGGGACTGCCGGCCCCCCTTCCGCCGGGCGAGGAGATCGTCTGGCAGGGAAAACCCAACGCCATGCGCCTTGCGCGCGAAGCGTTCAAGATCAACTGGATTTTGGGCTATATGCTGGCCATCGTCGTCTGGCGGGCTGGCGGAGCCTATGCCGATGGCGGCGCGGGGCTGATGCTCGCCACCGCCCTGCCCTATGCGGTGCTGGCCGCCGCGGGCTACGGCGTTGTCTATTTCCTTGCATGGGCGCAGGCGCGGGGGTCGATCTATACGATCACCACGGCGCGCGTCATCATCAAGGCAGGCGCAGCTCTGCCCGTCACCTATAACATCCCCTTCGTGCGGATTGCGACCGCGCGGCTCGAGGTGAAACCCGGCGGGACCGGCACGATTGCGATGGAACTGACGGATGGGGCCTCGATCTCGGTCCTCACGCTCTGGCCGCATCTGCGCCCCGGCTTTGCCAAGGTGACCCAACCCGCCTTCCGCTGCATCGACAATGCGGGCGCGGTGGCGCGCATCCTCGCCGATCAGGCGCAGGCAAAACTGAACGAGCCGCGCATTGCGGTGGCCGAACCCGCGCTTGGCGCGGCGGTCGCGGCAGAGTGAGGGGGGCATAAGAGATGGCACAACTTCGCACCCTCGCCGACCGCCAAAGCCCCGAACGCGACATGATCCCCCGCGCGCTGTTGCGCGCCATGCTGGCGCTGGCGCTTTCCGCCGTGGCGATCGTGGCCTTTTCGGTCCTGACCGATCGCCCGCATGTGGGCGTGCCGGTCGCATCCGAGCCCGTACAGGTGAAGGAATTCATTCTGGAGGGCAAATCGGCCCAAGCCGTGGTCGTCCGTGACACCGAAGGGAATGTCCTTCTTGATCTGCCTCATGGCGGTTTCATCACGGTCATCCAGAATGCCATGGCGCGCGCCCGACTGGTCGCCCGCGTCGAAGGCAATCCGCCGATGCGGGTTGTCGAATATGCCAACGGCCGCTTCGTGGCCGAAGACCCGATCACGGGCTGGAGCGTAGAGCTTTATGCCTTTGGCGGAGACAACAAAGCCGCGTTCGAACGGCTGATGGCACATGAATAAGGGAACCAAGGACATGGGACTTTTCACCAAAGAAACCGAACGCGTGCCCTGCACCGTCGAAGTCAGCCACCGCTTTGAAAGCCTGCACGCGCATGTGTGCAGGTGCATGGCGCGCCCGTCATGGCCGCCTGGGGCGAGGTGATCGTCGAGGACCGCTTGGCCACGATCACCCGCGCCAGCCTTCTGGAACGCTGGTGGACCCGGCTGACCGGTGACCTGGAGGTCATGGAGCTGTGCGAATTTTCCTTTAGCGAGGAGTTGGCGGTATGAAAGACCAGACCCACGACACCACGCATGACGAACTTCATGCCGAACTGTCCGACCGCTTCGACACCACGGCGATGGCGACGGAAACCACCCTTCTGAACCCGCGGTTCTACACCACGGATTTCGACGAGATGGACCGCATCGACGTCTCCCCCGTGCGGGCGGATTGGGACAAGCTGATCGCCCAGATGAAATCGGATCCGAACAAGGGCCATTTCAAGAAAAACGCCGATTGGGACGAGGTCGATTGGCAGGGCATGGACCCGAAACTGCGGGCCGAATTCATCGATTTCCTCGTGTCGTCCTGCACCGCCGAATTCTCGGGCTGCGTGCTTTACAAGGAAATGAAGCGGCGCGGCAACAACCCCGATATCTGCGAGCTGTTCAACTACATGGCCCGCGACGAGGCCCGCCATGCCGGCTTCATCAACGATGCCCTGCGCGAGGCAGGCATGGCGGTGAACCTTGGCTTTCTGACCAAGGCCAAGAAATACACCTATTTCCGGCCCAAGTTCATCTATTACGCCACCTATCTGTCGGAAAAGATCGGCTATGCCCGCTATATCACGATCTACCGCCACCTGGAGGCGCATCCCGAACACCGGTTCCACCCCATTTTCAAATGGTTCAAGGAATGGTGCAACGATGAGTTCAGCCACGGCGAAGCCTTTGCCCTCTTGATGCGGACCGATCCCAAGATCACCGAAAGCTGGCAGGCGCGGATGTGGATCCGCTTCTTCCTTGTCGCCGTCTATTCGACCATGTGGGTGCGCGACCATGCCCGCAAGGATTTCCACGAAGCCTTGGGCGTCGACATCGATTGGTATGACCAAGAGGTGTTCCGCAAGACCAGCACGATCGCGCGGCAGGTCTTTCCGGTGGAACTCGATATCGACCATCCCGCGTGGATTCCGCTTCTGCGCAAGATGAATGCCGCCATGATCGACCTTGACCGCGCCAAGCGGCAGGGCGGGCTTTCGGGCCGGATCGCGGCGGCCACGGCCTCGGCCCGCGCGGCGGCGATCTTCGCGCGGCTCTACCTCATTCCCGTCAAGCGCAACACGCCGCCCGCCTCGGTGCGGCTGGAACCAAGCTATTGACCGGGATGTCCCATATCGCTGCATCCCCGGTCCCGGGGGGCAGCGATGGCGGCGGCGGAATGGGCGCGTTCTGCCGCCGCACTCTCTTGCTTGCAGGAGGGGTGCGCCATGACTGATCCGTGGATTGCGGCGATATCGGCCATTTTCCTGTGGTGGTTTTCCACGGGAATCCTGCTGTGGCGGGTGAAAACCGCCGATCAGCAGGGGGGCGACGCCCATCTGTGGAGCGTGCTTCTGGGCCTGCCGCTGCTCCTTTTTGGGGTGGCGGGGCTTGGCTCCACGGCGGATGACACCTCGGCCCATGGGGCCTATGTCGCTTTCCTCTCGGCCCTTGCGGTCTGGGGCTGGGCGGAACTTGCGTTCCTGTCGGGCATCATCGCCGGGCCGAACACCCGCCCCTGCCCGGCCTTCGCGCCGACATGGGAGCGTTTCTTCCGCGCCATCGGCACGATCCTGTGGCACGAGGTACTTTTGATCGCGCTTCTGCTTTACATCCTGACCATGCAGCACGGGTCGGCCAATATCTTTGGCCTCTGGACCTTTGCGATCCTGTTCTTCGCCCGCATCTCGGCCAAGCTGAACCTGTTCTTCGGCGTGCCGCGGATTCATACCGAATTCCTGCCCCGCCCGCTCGCGCATCTGTCCAGCCATTTCCGCCGCGCGCAGATGAATTGGGTCTTTCCCCTCTCCATCACCGCGCTCAGCTATGCCTCCTATTGCTGGATCGACCGCGCGATGGCGGCCCAAAGCGAAGGGGCGCTGGTGGGCTTCACGCTGCTCGCGGCGCTCACGCTGCTTGCCCTTCTCGAACATTGGTTCATGGTCGTGCCACTGCCCGACCAGAAACTCTGGCGCTGGATGCTGCCAGAGTCGCGCCAGACCCCCCGCATCCCCTCTGATCGACCCAGCCCGCCTGCCCCGCAGGACCGGCCAAGGGCGGAGCTTCCGCCCCATCGTACCGGATTTTCCCCGAATGTCCGGCCCCTTTCCGCGCCAATACGAAAGTGACGACCATGGACTTTGACGCGCTCTTCCAAAGCCAGCTTGATTCCCTGAAATCCGAGGGGAACTACCGCATCTTCGCCGATCTGGAGCGCCGCTGCGGCTCCTTCCCGCGCGCGGGCAATCACAAGAACGGGCATCTGCGCGATGTGACGATCTGGTGCTCCAATGACTATCTCGGCATGGGCCAACACCCCACGGTCGTCTCGGCCATGGTCGAGGCGGTGCAAAGCTGCGGCACCGGCGCGGGCGGCACCCGCAACATCGGCGGCACGAACCACCACCATGTGCTTTTGGAACGCGAACTCGCCGATCTGCATGGCAAAGAGGCAGCCCTTCTCTTCACCTCCGGCTATGTGTCGAACTGGGCAGCGCTGTCCACGCTTGGCGCGCGTATCCCGAATGCGGTGATCTTGTCGGATGAAAAGAACCACGCCTCCATGATCGAAGGCATCCGCCATTCCCGCGCCGACAAGGTGCTGTGGAAACACAATGACTGGCGCGATCTGGACCGCAAGCTGCATGCCGTGGGCGACCGGCCCAAGATCGTGGCCTTTGAATCGGTCTATTCCATGGATGGCGACATCGCCCCCATCCGCGAAATCGTCGAGGTCTGCGAAGCGCATGGCGCGCTGTCCTATATCGACGAGGTTCATGCGGTCGGCATGTATGGCCCGCGCGGTGGCGGCGTGACCGAGGCGCTGGGCCTCGCCCATCGGATCGACCTGATCGAAGGCACGCTCGGCAAGGCTTTCGGCTGTGTGGGCGGCTATATCACCGGCAGCGCAAACCTGTGCGATTTCATCCGCAGCTTTGCCTCCGGCTTCATCTTCACCACCGCCCTGCCCCCGGCGGTGGCGGCGGCGGCGGCGGCCTCGATTCAGCATCTGAAAGGATCAGACGCCGAACGCCGCGCCCAGAAAGACCGCGTGGCCCGGCTGCGGTCGCGGCTGGATGCGGCGGGCATCCCCCATATGGCCAATGACAGCCACATCATCCCCGTGATGATCGGCGATCCGGTCAAATGCCGGATGATCAGCGACATCCTGATGGATGACTGGGGCATCTATGTGCAGCCCATCAACTATCCCACCGTGCCAAAAGGCACGGAACGGCTGCGCATCACCCCCGGCCCCTTGCATAGCGACGCCGATATTGATCATCTGGTGAACGCGCTCACGGCCCTGTGGAAACGCTGCGCCGTGGCCCATGCCGTTGCCTGACCGCCCCTTTCAAAGGCCCTGATCGCGCCCCTATCGCGCAAATGTCAGGTGCCTTTCAGAGGGACTTGCCTTTTGATGGCATTGCGCCATCTTCTCTGACCGACTGAAACCCCGGGAGGATCCCATGAGACTGACCCTGACTGCTCTGACCTTCGCCTCGCTCGCCCTTGCCGCGCCCGTCTTGGCTCAGGACGCGCCGACTGGGGACGCCGCCGCGGGCGAGCGGGTCTTTGCAAAATGCCAGACCTGCCACGTCATTGCCGATCCCGATGGCAATGTGCTCGGTGGCCGCAATGCCAAGACCGGCCCGAACCTTTACGGCCTGCCGGGCCGCGCTGCCGGCGCCTATGCCGGGTTCAACGGCTATGGCGATGATCTGGTCGCTCTGGGAACCAATGGCTTTGTCTGGACCGAGGCGGACTTTGTCGCCTATGTCGCAAACCCCGCCGCCTTCCTGAAGGAAAAGGTTGCGAACAACGCGCGGTCCAAAATGTCCTTCCGCCTGACGAATGAGAAAGAGGCGCTGGACGTCTGGGCCTATATCGCCTCGCTCTCGCCCGCTGCGGCGGCCGCACCTGCGGATGGCGCAGCCCCGGCCGAAGGCACCGCCACCAACTGACTCGGCCCTGCCGAAAACGCTCAGGCCCCGAAGCATCGCTTCGGGGCCTTTTGCTTTGCCGCCTTATCGGGGCCTTCGGCCTCGTGCCCGCAGGGTCAGGCCCGCAGCGTGAACCCCCGCGCCAGATGGTTGCGCACCAGCCAGATCATCGCCACCCCCGGCACCAGCGACAGGCAGGTCATCGCCATGACCATGCCGATATCGGTCTGAAAGTCAGGATGCGGGCAAAGACCACCTCCACCCAACTGAAAATGAAACAGAAGAATGCCGCGACCCCGATCCCCGGCGCAATCGCCGGAATCAGATGGCGGAAAAAGAACGACAGGCCCGAATGGCCATCAAGAAAGGCCGTCTCATCCAATTCCCGCGGCACCGCGCGGATGAAACTTTCCAAAATCCAGATCGCCACCGGCAGGTTGAACAGGCAATGCACCAACGCAATCCCCACCGGGCTGTTCACAAGGCCAAGGGCCGAGAACAGGATGAAAATCGGCAAGGACAGCACCACCGGCGGCGTCACCCGAAAGACCAGCATGGCCAGCAGGAAATGCCGGTCCCCCACAAAGCGATAGCGCGCCAAGGCATAGGCCGCAGGCAGGCCCACGCTGATGCACAAGACCACATTGATCAGCACATAGACCGCCGAATTCACCATCGCCGCCCGCAATTCCGGCGCGGCAAGGACATGGGCGTAATTGATCAGGCCGATGCTCCCCTCAGCCACATCCGGATGCGGCAGGGTGGCGGTGAAACTCAGCATCACCGCCTGCGCCAGCGGCAAAAGGATAAAGGCCGCAAGCAGGGTCAGCGCAAGGGCACGATCAGGAAGTAAAGCGTCGCCCGCGCCGCCGCCTGCCCATAGGAAAAGCCCTTGATCTCCTCACCCAGTTCAATCGAGAGAAACCGCGTCGCATCCTGCGGGCCACCGGCGTTAATCGCAAAAGCCTCGGTATAGATCATGAAACTGTCAACAAAGCGGAGCAGGAACACAATCGCCAAGGCCCCGCCGATGCGCGGCAATTCGATATGGCGAAACACGGCCCAGCGGGTCGCCCCATCAATCGCCGCCGCCTGCCGATAGGCGGGCGGAATGGCCGACAGCCCCGCATAGGCCAGCACCACGACCAGCCCCAGCCAATGCCATGTGTCAACGGTCAGGATCAGCACCCAAGTGTGCCAGCCGGTAAACTTGTAATCAAAGCCGATGGCCGCAAGCGAAGGCCCAAGCAGCCCCGTCTCGGGCTGGATCAGGCCAAGCCACAGCATCGGGATCATGTTCCACGGCACCACCAAAGGCAGCGCGCAGAGCATCAGGCCCCAAACCGCCCCCCGCCCATAGGTCAGGAGCAGCAAGGCCACCGCTATGCCCAAAGGCACCTGAATCGCCAAAACCAGCCCCGAGAACAGCAGGCTGCGGCCCAGTGAGGCAAGGAAGCGGTCAGACCGCAGGATTTCGGCAAACCACTCCATCCCCACCCAATGCACATCCGACAGGGTGAAAATGTCGTGAAAGCCATAGTTGAACACGGCGAGCAAGGGCAGCGCCCCCACCACGCCAAGAAGCATCACCGCCGGGGCCAAAAGCAGCCAAGCCCGGTTATCCTGTGGCCGCATCGCCCCACCCTTCTGTCATGGGGCGCGCGGCTGGACCCGCGTGCCTCCTCCCACGGGGCAGTCTGCAACGTGCGCGTGCAGGGATCAACCGCCTTTCAGGTCAAGCCCTTAGACCGAAACAGTCGCCCGCAGCACATCGCGGGACAGCGTGGCCTTGTCGCCTTCCAAAGCCACCGCGCCGCGTTTGAGCACATAGAACCGGTCGGCAAGGCCATAGGCAAAGTCGAAATATTGCTCGACCAGAATGATCGCCATGTCGCCCTTGGATTTCAGATAGTCGATCACCCGCCCGATCTGCTGGATGATATTGGGCTGGATGCCCTCGGTTGGCTCATCAAGCAGCAGCACACGAGGCCGCATGATCATGGCCCGCGCAATCGCGAGTTGCTGTTGCTGCCCGCCCGACAGATCGCCCCCGCGCCGATGCAGGAAATCTTTCAGAATGGGGAAAAGCTCAAAAATCTCCTCCGGTATCCGGTGTTCGGCTTTCGGGAGCAGGGCAAAGGCCGTCTCCATATTCTCGCGCACCGTCAGCAGCGGAAAGATCATCCGCCCCTGCGGCACCACGGCCAAGCCCCGCCGCGCCATCGCCTGCGGCGGGCAGATCGGCACCTCCTCGCCCGCCAGCGTTACACGCCCGCCCGACCGGGGGTGGGTTCCGGCAAGCGCTTTCAAAAGCGAGGTCTTGCCCACCCCATTCGTACCCATGACGCAGGTCACCTCGCCCGCGCGGGCCTCCATCGTGATGCCATGCAGGATTTGGCTGCCGCCGTAATGCAGGGTCAGGTTTTCGGTCGCAATCATGCCTTAACGCCCCAGATAAACGTCAATCACGGCAGGGTTCTTGGTCACATGGTCCAGACTGCCCTCGGCCAGAACGCTGCCCTCATGCAGGACCGTGACCTTGCAATTCAGCCGCCGCACAAAGTCCATGTCATGCTCCACCACCACCACGGCGCGGGTCCGGGCCAAATCCACCAAGAGCCGCGTCGTATGTTCGCGTTCGGCCAAGGTCATGCCGGCCGCGGGTTCATCGACAAGGAGAAGCTTCGGCTCCTGCGCCAAGAGCATCCCGATTTCCAGCCATTGCTTTTGCCCGTGGCTGAGTTCGCCCGACTTCCGCGCCAGATGATCGGCCAGCCCCACCTCCGTTGCCAATGCCGCCACGCGGGCATGATCGGCAGGCTTTGGCCGCCAGAACAGCACGGCAAAGGGGTTGCGATTGGCCTTCAGCGCCATCATCAGATTTTCGGCCACCGTCTGATCCTCGAACACGGTCGGGCGCTGAAACTTGCGCCCAATGCCTGCACGGGCAATCTCTGCCTCGGATTTCGACAGAAGCGAGTCCGCCATCGGCCCCCAGCGGACCGTGCCACGATCCGGGCGGGTCTTGCCGGTGATGATATCCATAAAGGTCGTCTTGCCTGCGCCATTCGGCCCGATGATCGCGCGCAGCTCTGCCGGGCCGATGGTGAAGGACAGGTTGTTGATGGCGCGGAACCCATCAAAACTGACCGAAATGCCTGAAACCTCCAAAAGCGTGGTCATTCCCGCGCCTCCTTTTCCCGCAACGCGCTGTCATCGGGGCCAAGGGCCGCGCCCTTGCGGTCGGGCGCGCGCAGATGGGCGGCAAGGTCGATCAGCCCGCCAATCCCCTTGGGCGCGAAAAGCGTGACCAGCACGAAAGACAGCCCCAAGAGCACCAGCCACCAATCGACCCAGTTGATCGTGTAAAAGCCAAGGTCGATCGAAGGCGCCCGCCCCCCCGTGAACCAAGAGGAGAGGAGCGAGACAAAGGCCGCCCCGATCACCGCCCCGTAAAGCCGCCCCCGCCCCCCAATGGCGACCCAGACGGCCAAGTAGATAGAGGCGATGGGGGCCAGTTCCGCCGGGTTGATGATGCCCGCCTGCGGGTAATACAGCGCCCCCGCAATCGCCGCGATCATCGCGGTCAGGGTAAAGAGGAACAGCTTGTAGCCTTCCACCGAATAGCCAAGGAAGCGTACCCGCGCCTCATCATCGCGAATGGCGCGGATGACCGAGCCGAACTTGCCCGACACCAACCAGGCCAGCGCCACATAGGTCAGCCCAAGGGCGGCAGCAGAGGCCCAGAAGAACCAGATCGACAGCTCCGCCTGTGGCACATGGGCCAGACCGGGAATGTTCTGCAAGCCAGACAGGCCATTGTTGCCCCGCAGGCCCGAGTCGTTCTGGAAGAGCCACAGCGCCAGCGCGAGCGTGCCCGCCTGCGTCAGGATCGACAGGTAAACCCCCGTCACCCGGCTGCGAAAGGCGAGCCAGCCAAAGGCCAAGGCCAAAAGCCCCGGCACAGCGATGACAAGCAAAAGCTGCAAGGGCAGCGAATGGGCAAAGCCCCAGATCGGCGGCAATTCCGACGCCCCCACCACGCCAAAAATCTGCGCGGCTATGCCGTTCGTCACCTCTTCCGTCGTGGGGGGCAGCACCTCATTGGCCAGCGCGGACAGGACAATCTCCTCCGTCCGCGCATACATCAGCCACATCCCGATCATATAGCCGCCCAGCGCGAAAAACGCCATGTGCCCGAGCGAGAGGATCCCCGCATAGCCCCAGATCAAATCCATCGCCAAGGCCACAAGGCACAGGCAGAGCGTCTTGCCCAGGGTCTTGACGAAAGAGGTGGAGATGAAGGCCGTGCCATAAGCCTCGGACAGGATGGTGACGCCAATCGTGAACAGCGACAGGATCAGGAGGAAGATCAGGACGGAAGGGTGTGTTGCAAGGAAGCTTCGGGTCATCGCTCTGCCTTCTGGCCGGGGAAGCGGGGGGTTTCACACCCCCCGCACCCCCCGTGGGATATTTGGAAACAGATGAAGAGACGGGGGCAGCGCATCAGTCCCCCGCCGCGCGGCCCTTGAGGGCGATGATGCCCCTTGGCCGGAATTGGATGAAGAGGATGATGAACAAGATCATGTAGGTCTGCGCCGCCAGCGTATTGGCGGGGTTCAACCATTCGATCCCCTTTTGCAGCGTGCCGATCATCGCGGCCCCGGCCAGCGTGCCCCAGATATTGCCCACGCCACCCACGACCACGGTCATGAAGCTTTGCACGATATAGGCAGAGCCGAGTTCAGAGGTGACTTGCGCAAAGAGCCCGATCGCCACCCCCGCGATGCCCGCGATGCCCGAGCCAAGGCCAAAGGTCAGCATATTGATCCGATCCGGGTTGATCCCCATGCTGGCCGCCATGCTGGGGTTCTGCGTCACTGCCCGCACCTCTAGCCCCAGCCTTGTGCGCTGCATGAGCCAGAGGAAGAACACAAGGAACACGAGGGCCAGCACGAAAATCGCGATGCGGATATAGCTGATCGCGACGATATCGTTGAAACTCAGCGCCCCATCCAGCCAAGACGGCGCAGTCAGGGGCCGGGCCTGTGTGCCAAAGATCGTCTTGGCCAGTTGTTGCAGCGCAATCGAAATCCCGAAGGTCGCGAGCAAGGTCTCCAGCGGGCGCTTGTACAGATGCCGGATCACCAGCCGTTCCATCGCCACGCCCGCCGCAAAGGTGACGGCAAAGGCCAAGGGCAGCGCGATCAGGAGCGACAGCGTATGGTTCGCCACGAAAAGCTGCACCACATAGCCGGTATAGGCCCCCATCATGATGAACTCGCCATGGGCCATGTTGATCACCCGCATCACGCCAAAGGTGATGGCCAGCCCAATCGCCGCGAGGAAATAGATCGAGGCGAGCGAGAGCGCATCCAGCCCCAGATCGGCCGCCTGCATCGCGGCAAGCTTGAGTTCGATCCCTTGCAACACCTCCGCCGCCGCCGTGGTGACCGCAGGGTCAGGCTCGGCATAGATCTCCACGAACCGATGCGCGGCGATGGCGGCGGCCACCTCATCCTCGGTCGCGGCAGGCGGCACGCGGCCCTCCGCCTCCAGCGCGGAATAGGCCGCAGCGCGCGCCTCCTCCGTGTTCAGGCGCGCGACCGGAAAGCCCGCGACCATGCCCCCTTCGACATTCGCCACAAGCGCGGCCTTCAGCGCCTCTGCCGTCAGAGGTTCGGGCGCCAGTCCGGCAGAGACAAGGGCCGCATAGGCCTCCGCCTCGGTCAGATCGATCCCCGGTGTCAGATCGCGCGCCAGATTGCCCTCGGGCACCGCCCCCAGCGGCAGGGCCACCCGCGTCACGGCAAGAAGCGGGTTCAAGGCGGCGCGCAGGTCCAACCCCAAATCGCCGGAAAAACTGCCAATCGCCGCCACACGCGCGGCGCTGTCGTCCTCAAACCGCAGGGTCAACAACCGTTCCAACCGGGCCTTCTGCGCGCGCAGCCCGGCATCGCTTTCCTCACCCAAAGACTGGCGCAACGCCTCCAGATGTTCCGGCGCGGGGTCGCGGGCGATGGTGGCCAAAGCATCGGCCCGCGCGGCAGGGTCCGGGGCCGAGAGGCGGAACCGCACCAAGGCCCCCGCGATCATCCCGCGCACCCCGGCATTGGGGCGCAACTCGGTAATCTCGGACGCGGCCAGAACCCCGGCGTCAGAACCATCCAACAGCCGGAGCGCAACGCCTTCGGCCACAGGCGACACCAGAACAAAAGCCCCATCGGCCTTGCGCAGGCCAAGCCGCCGGTCGGCCCAAGCGGCCAGAACATCGGCCACCATCGGATCGTCCGAAGCCGCCAGCGCCGCAATCACCGGGCCAATCGTCGTGCGCGACGGCTTTTCCACCAAGGCGCGATGATCCTCAAGGATCTGGGCAGCACTCTGCGCCAGCGCGGCCATCGGCAACAGAAGGGCAAAGGCCGCAATCAGGGCGGCGGCAAGGCGGCGCATCGGGTCTGCCTCTCGGTTCGGGAAAGGGGAAACGGGCGGGGCCTCCCCCGCCCGCAAGACCGGATCAGTAGTTCGACTTGATCTGGACGCAGGTCTTGGTCTGCGTGTTGTACATCCCGCAGTCGAGGTTCTGCCAATCGGCCTCCAGCACCGCCGATTCGGGCAGGAAATCGGTCCAGGCATCGCCCGCGACAGGCTCCGTCTGGCTCACGATGTCAAACTGGCCATCGGCGCGAATTTCGCCGATCAGCACCGGCTTGGTCAGGTGGTGGTTCGGCAGCATCTTGGCCACGCCCCCGGTCAGGTTCGGCACTTCAAGGCCATACATCGCCTCGCGCACCGCATCGACATCGGTCGTGCCTGCCTTTTCCACCGCCTGCACCCACATGTTGAAGCCGATCACATGGGCTTCCATCGGGTCATTCGTCACGCGGTTTTCCCCGGCAAACGCCTTCCACTTGGCAATGAATTCCGCATTGGCGGGCGTGTCAGCGGACTGGAAGTAGTTCCACGCGGCGAGGTGCCCCACGAGGTTGGAGGTATCAAGGCCAGAGAGTTCCTCTTCGCCCACCGAGAAGGCGACAACAGGAATGTCATCGGCAGAAATGCCCGCCGCAGCCAGTTCCTTGTAGAACCCGATGTTGGCGTCCCCGTTGATCGTGGAAATCACCCCCACCTTCTTGCCATCCGCGCCCAGCGCGACCACATCGGCCACGATCTTGGACCAGTCGGAATGGCCAAAGGGCGTGTAGTTCACAAAGATATCTTCCTTGGGAATGCCCTTGGACATCAGATAGCTTTCCAGAATATTGTTCGTGGTGCGCGGATAGACATAGTCGGTGCCCAGCAGCGCGAATTTCTCGACCCCCAATTCCTCAAGGAAATAATCCGTCGCGGGGATCGCCTGCTGGTTCGGGGCAGCACCGGTATAGAACACATTGCGCGAGGATTCCTCGCCTTCATATTGCACCGGATAGAACAGAAGTCCGTTCAATTCCTCGATCACCGGCAGCACGGATTTGCGGCTGACAGAGGTCCAGCAGCCGAACATCACATCCACATTGGAAACGGTCAAAAGCTCCCGCGCCTTTTCGGCAAAGAGCGGCCAGTCAGAGGCCGGGTCCACCACCACCGCCTCGATCTGCTTGCCAAGCAGCCCGCCCTTGGCGTTCTGCTCTTCGATCAGCATCAGCATCGTGTCTTTCAGCGTGGTTTCCGAAATCGCCATCGTGCCCGAAAGCGAATGCAGAACGCCGACCTTGATCGTCTCGTCCTGCGCGGCGGCCATGCTTGCCGAAAGCGCGAAGGCGCCCGCAAGCCAAAGTCCTGTGGTTTTCGTCATCTTTATCCCCCATTCGGGGCCGCGCCGAGCGCATAGGTCTTTTCCCGCGCACGGCGGGGCCCTATGTTCGGGCGGCAACTGCGGTTGCACCCCGTGCGGTGGGGGCGGACTTCCACATCGAAGCCCCCGCCGCACATCTGATTCCGGCGACCGGCTGGGCCTGTCGCTGGCCTTGATCAAAGCCAGAGCGCCGCAGTGCAGCAAGCATTGTCAGGGCCGATGGCCGCTTGGCCCGCGCGCGCCCCGCCCGAACGCCCGAAACGCGGGCAATTGCCGCGAAAAGAGGCGCTCCCTGACTCGCCCTCCCGCAATCGTGACCCGGTTTGATGAAAGCGCGCGCGCCCAGCGCCCTCATGCGCGCCCGAAACAGGCGCTTATCGGGCCGAGGCGCGGGCCCCAGGCGCCCTTCCGCCCGTGCTCCATCTGTCAGCACGGGGGGTGTACAGGGGGTGTACGCAGGGTGACAGGGGAAAACGGCGGCAAAACAATCCCTTGGCACCGCCGGAGTCAGGCCAGCTGCAACCCGCCTTCCCGCTCCAGAAAGGCGACGATCTCTGCCACGCCCTGCCCCTGCCGCAGCCGCGCCATGACATAGGGCAGCGTCCCTCGGGCGCGGCGGGTGTCCTCCTCCAACAGCACCGGATCCACCCCGACATGGGGGGCGAGATCGGTCTTGTTGACAACCAGAAGGTCAGACCTCGTGACGCCGGGGCCGCGTTTGCGGGGTATATCTTGTCCCGCCGCCGTATCGATCACATAGATCGTGAGGTCAGCCAGTTCCGGGCTATAGGTCGCGGCAAGATTGTCGCCGCCGGATTCGATCAGGATCAGGTCAAGGTCCGGATGGGCGCGGCGCAGATCGGCCACGGCGGCAAGGTTGATGCTGGCATCCTCCCGAATGGCGGTATGCGGGCAGCCCCCGGTTTCCACCCCCCGGATCCGGTCTGCGGGCAAGACCTGTGCCCGCATCAGATAGTCAGCATCTTCGCGGGTATAGATGTCATTGGTGATCACCGCCATCGAACACCGCGCCGCCAAAGCCCGCGCAAGTTGTTCTGTCAGCGTCGTTTTTCCCGCACCGACCGGGCCACCGATGCCCACGCGCAAAGGTCCGTTCTTGCTCATGTTCTGAAAATCCTGACATCCATGGTTTCATGCCGCAGGGCGGCCAAATCCGCCCCCAGCGCGGCGCTGCCCAGATCATCCAACGTCAGCAGCGGGGCCTCGTCGGCCAACGCGGCGATACGGGGGTGCAGCGCCGCCAGCACCCCCTGCCCGGCCACCTGCCCCAAGGGCATGAAGCGCATCGCCACCCCCGTCAGGGCAGAGGCAAAGCCATGCAGATAAAGCCCCACCACCTGCGCGACCGGCAGGCCAAGCGGCGCTGCCGCCTCGCCCACAGCCACAGGCAGACAGCGCGGCGGCAGAGCGCGCCCCGTCAGCGCGGCCACGGTCGCGGCAAAAGCCGTCCCCTGATCCAGCGTTTCGGCAAGCCGTTCAGAGGAAGGTTGCAGCGCGCGCACGAATGCATCCAGCGCCGCGTGATCCGCCTCTGGCCGCAAGGCCTCACACAAAAGGATCGCATCCTGCCGCCCTGCGCCAAAGGCCAGCACATCCTCAAGCCAGTGCAAAAGGCCAGCGGAATCAGGGACATCCCCGCCCGCAATGGCGGCCTCCAGCCCGTGGGAATAGGCAAAGCTCCCCGTTGGAAAAGCAGGGGAAAGCCATTGCACAAGGGTCAGCAGCGGCTCTGTCATGACCTTCTGTCACCGGCCGGACAGGGCACGGGGCAGCCATGCGGCAGAGGTGGCGGACGGGCCGTGGGGGTGGTCATGGGGGTGGTCATGGGGGTGGTCATGGGGGTGGCCGTGTCCATGCCCGTCGTCATGGCTATGCCCGTGACTGTGGCTATGACTGTGGTCATGACTATGGCTGTGACCATGGTCATGCCCCATCGGGCGGCCCAGTCCATAGGCCCCAAGTTCCGGGGCAAAGGTCTCCTCGGCCATCGTCACCGTCGCC
>JALOTC010000224.1 GCA_025458085.1 Cypionkella sp.
GCTGTGGGACAGCCTGATGGAGATGGCCAAGATCGGCCCCGGCGTGGCGGGCGGCTGCAATCGCCAGACCCTGACCGATGCCGATAACGAAGGCCGCCACCTGTTTCAGTCATGGTGCGAGGCCGCAGGCATGACGATGGGCGTGGATACGATGGGCAATATGTTTGCCACCCGCCCCGGCACTGACCCGGATGCCCTGCCCGTCTATATGGGCAGCCATCTGGATACCCAGCCCACGGGCGGGAAATATGACGGCGTGCTTGGCGTTCTGGGCGCGCTGGAAGTGGTGCGCACGATGAATGACATGGGGGTAAAAACCCGCCGCCCGATCGTGGTGACGAACTGGACGAACGAGGAAGGCACCCGCTTTGCGCCCGCCATGCTCGCCTCGGGCGTGTTCATCGGGATGCATAGCCAAGATTATGCCTATGACCGCCGCGATGCCGAGGGCAAGCGCTTTGGCGATGAACTGGCCCGGATCGGCTGGGTTGGGGCAGAACCCGTGGGCGCACGCAAGATGCATGCGATGCTGGAACTCCACATCGAACAGGGGCCTATTCTGGAGGCTGAGGGTAAGGATATTGGCGTGGTCACCCATGGGCAGGGCCTGTGGTGGCTGCAAATCACCCTGACGGGCAAGGATGCCCATACCGGCAGCACGCCCATGCATATGCGCGTGAACGCAGGGCTTGGCATGGCGCGGATCACCGAACGCGTGCATCAGATCGCCATGAGCCATCAGCCCGATGCCGTGGGGGCGGTGGGGCATGTGAATGTCTACCCCAACAGCCGCAACGTCATTCCCGGCAAGGTGGAGTTCACGGTGGATATCCGCAGCCCCCATCAGGCGAAGCTGGATGCCATGAAGGCCGAGGTCACCCGCGCCGCCCATGCGGTGGCGAGTGAGTTGGGCCTTGGCTGCGAGATCGAGGATGTGGGCCATTTCGACCCGGTGACCTTTGACGAAGGCTTGGTGAAGATCGTCCGGCAATCGGCTGAAAAGCTTGGACATTCGCATATGGACATCGTCTCGGGTGCTGGCCACGATGCCTGCTGGATCAACCGCGTGGCCCCCACCGTAATGATCATGTGCCCCTGCGTGGATGGGCTTTCGCATAACGAGGCGGAAGAGATCAGCCCGGACTGGGCAGCCGCGGGAACCGATGTGCTGCTTCATACTTGTCTGGAAGTGGCAGAAGTTGTCGCCTGAGGGACACCGCCGGGGGGCTGTCTGCCCCCCGGTCCCCCCGAGGATATTTGGAAACAGATGAAGAGGGAGAGGCCGCGATGGCATCGACTGTGATCAAGGGCGGAACGGTGGTGACGGCGGATCTGTCCTATGCGGCAGATGTGCGCGTGGAGGGGGGCCGGATCACCGAGATTGGGCCGAACCTGACGGGCGACAAGGTCTTGGATGCCACCGGCTGCTATGTGATGCCGGGCGGGATCGACCCGCATACCCACCTTGAGATGCCCTTCATGGGCACCTATTCGGCGGATGATTTCGAAAGCGGGACGCGGGCGGCGTTGTCGGGTGGGACGACGATGGTCGTCGACTTCATCCTGCCCGGTCAGGGCCAAGGGCTGATGGATGCGGCGCAGATGTGGCACAACAAATCCACCCGCGCCAATTGCGACTATTCCTATCACATGGCGGTGACGTGGTGGGGCGAAAAGGTCTGGGACGGGATCGCCGAAAGCGCCAAGGCGGGCTTTCCGCAGGGTTGGCGATGTGGGCGGCTTGGCGATGGTGCATGCCGAGAATGGCGATATCGTGGCCGAACTGACGGCCAAACTGCTGGCCGAAGGCAACCGTGGGCCAGAGGGCCACGCCTATTCCCGCCCCCCACAGGTGGAAGGCGAGGCCACGAACCGCGCCATCATGATCGCCGATATGGCGGGTGTGCCGCTCTATGTGGTGCATGTGAGCTGCGAGGAGGCGCATGAGGCCATTCGGCGGGCGCGGCAGGCGGGCAAGCGGGTTTGGGGGGAGCCGCTGATCCAGCATCTGACCTTGGACGAAAGCGAATATTTCCACCCCGATTGGGACCATGCCGCGCGGCGGGTGATGTCGCCGCCTTTCCGCAACAAACAGCATCAGGACAGTCTTTGGGCGGGGTTCCAAAATCCCGAATGGCACCGGCGGGTTGGAGGATCGCATCCCGATGCTGTGGACGCATGGGGTGGGTACGGGGCGGTTGACGCCCAATGAGTTCGTGGCCGTCACCTCGACCAATATCGCGAAGATCCTGAATTGCTATCCGAAGAAGGGGGCCATTCTGGTGGGCGCGGATGCCGATATTCTGGTGTTGGACCCCGGGAAGGAGAAGGTCATCTCGGCCAGCACACAGCAATCTGCCATTGATTACAATGTGTTCGAGGGCCACACCGTGAAGGGTCTGCCCCGCTTTGTGCTGACGCGGGGGCAGGTGGCGATTGACGATGGCGCGGTGAAAACGCAGGAAGGCCATGGGCAGTTTGTCGGCCGCGAGGCGCGGCCTGCGGTGAACCGGGCGCTGAGCCAGTGGAAAGAGATTACCGCGCCACGGCCGGTGCAGCGTTCGGGCGTGCCGGCGACGGGGGTCTGAGGAGCGTGACCTCGGGGTCATCCTCGGGGTCATCTTCGGGCGAGAGGCCAAGGGTGGCCGGGCAGGCGATGGTTCGGGCGGCAGGGCCGATGGGCAAGAATGCCAGATAAAACAGGGGGTTCCCTTGCGGGAAAAGAGCGAGTGCAAAGACTGGGAACATCATGGGTGCCTCCTCGGACCTGCCGGTTGCAGGATGGATCAGGGCTGTGACAGAGGCGTGACGGAATGAAGGATATGTCGCAAAACGCCCCCTCTCCCCCGGTGATCGAGGCGAAGGGGTTGAACCTGACGTTTCAAACCGCAGATGGGCCGGTCCATGCCTTGAAGGATGTGAACCTGTCGATCAACAAGGGCGACTTTGTCAGTTTCATCGGTCCAAGTGGTTGCGGAAAAACAACTTTCCTGCGCTGTGTCGCGGCGCTTGAACACCCGACCAGCGGGCTTCTGACGGTCAATGGCATGACCCCGGATGAGGCGCGGAAAAAGCGGGCTTATGGCTATGTGTTCCAAGCCGCAGGGCTTTATCCGTGGCGCACGATTGCCGGGAACATCAAGCTACCCCTTGAAATCATGGGATTTTCCAAGGAGGAGCAAGAGGCGCGGACGCGCCGGGTGCTGGAGTTGGTGGAGCTTTCGGGCTTTGGCAAGAAATTCCCGTGGCAGCTTTCCGGGGGCATGCAGCAGCGGGCGTCGATCGCGCGGGCTTTGGCCTTTGATGCCGATATCCTGTTGATGGACGAACCCTTTGGCGCGCTGGATGAAATCGTGCGCGACAGATTGAATGAGGAGGTGCTGAAACTCTGGGCCGCAACCGGAAAAACCATTGGTTTCGTTACACATTCCATTCCTGAGGCGGTCTATCTATCGACCAAGATCGTGGTCATGTCGCCGCGTCCGGGGCGGATTACGGATGTGATCGAAAGCCCGCTGCCGAAGGAGCGGCCTTTGGATATTCGCGACACGCCAGAGTTCATCGAGATTGCACATCGGGTGCGCGAAGGCTTGCGGGCGGGGCATCTGGATGAGTGAGCGCGAGATCAAAGGGTTAGGGGAAAAAAAGGGTGTCACCTTGCGTACACCCCCCGTACACCCCCCGTGCATACACTTCTCGTGCTGACATTTCCGGAGGCAGGTCAGCGAAGGGGGGCCGCGCATGAGCCGCGCCCTGCCCGTTTTGACCGTTTTGCTGGCCATCATCGGCATCTGGTATCTGGGCGCGGTCTGGGCCAATTCGGCTTGGACCTATGACCAAGCGGCGCGCAGTGGGACGGAGGTGACCTTTGCGCAGGTGCTGGCCGATACGATGAGCCAGAACCGCCCGATGGTCGCCGCCCCGCATCAGGTGGCGGCGGCGCTTTGGGATGGGGTGATGGGCGAGCCTGTCACGTCAAAGCGCAGCCTTGTCTATCATGCTTGGGTCACGATTGAGGCGACGCTGGCGGGCTTTGGCCTTGGGATCGTGCTTGGCGTGGGGCTGGCGGTGGGGATCGTCTATTCCCGCGTCATGGATGGGTCTGTGATGCCTTGGGCGGTGATTTCGCAGACCATCCCCATCGTGGCGCTGGCCCCGATGATCGTGGTTTTGTCGAATACTTTGGGCCTTGGCGACAAGCTGGGGATTGAGAACAGGCTGGTTTCCAAGGCGATCATCGCGGCTTATCTGTCCTTCTTCCCGGTGCTGGTGGGCATGGTGAAGGGGCTGCGGTCGCCTATAGCGCGACGGGGTTCCAGAGTTTCCTGAAACTGCGCCTGCCCGCGTCGATGCCCTATTTCTTTGCCTCGCTGAAGGTTGCCATTGCGGCGGCACTGGTGGGGGCGATCGTGGGGGAATTGCCGACAGGGGCGGTCGAGGGGCTTGGCGCGCGGATGCTGGTCGCGAGCCAATTTGGCCAGCCGCTTTTGATGTGGGCGAGCCTGTTCATGGCGGCGATTGTGGCGGGGCTGTTGATCCTTGTGGTCGGGGCCATTGAGCGCGCGGCGAACCGGGCGATGGGGGCACGGGTATGAACGGCGCGC
>JALOTC010000225.1 GCA_025458085.1 Cypionkella sp.
AGAAATCAGCGAAAAGGAAAAGGCGGCGCGAGAACTGGAGGCTCAGGCAGCTGCCATTGACGCTGCTGTCTTCGACCTAAAGGCGGTCAATCCAAGCACCGTTGCAAAGTTTGACGACCGGTCGCCAGCTGAGATCATCCAGAGCATCCACGACCAGGGCCGCATCGTGGCGGAAGCGCTCGCTCGGCTCGCGGCCTTGGTCGGTGAGGACGAAACCAACGTGCCGAGTGCGAGAGCCGCGCTGCGGTGACACCACCCAAGTCGGAGGGGTGTGTTCGATACGTGTTCCATTCTCTTCCCGCTTGGATTGCTGAACCTATGCGCACCAAGTCGGAGATTTCCCCGCGTTTTATCAAGGGTTTGCGCAGATTAACCGGAACGGTGGCGGTTAACAGGTCCAGAGAATATCGGCCCGGAGAGAACGCCCGTGCGCCTTTCCGGGCGTATGCTGGTTAAGAGCCCCTCCCGCACAACCCTCGAAAACAACGGAAAAATCCGGCCGCAGCCGGATCGGGGGAACGCTTTCTCTGGGGCAAGTGGCGGATGGGGTGGGATTCGAACCCACGGTGGGGTTCCCCCCACGCTGGTTTTCAAGACCAGAGCCTTAAACCACTCGGCCACCCATCCGTACCTTCCGCTTAGTGTGCCGCAACAAGGAATTCAAGCGGCCCCTTTGAGGGGCGATGCTCTGCCCTGATCCCAAAAAGGCAGGACGCTTGAAGGCAAAGCCCGGCAGACGCAGCCCGGCCTGCGTTCAACAAAGCGTGGCGCGGCGGCGCATCCGCGCGCACTGGTCTTTCCACGCAGACTGCCACCCGCTATGATGCCTGTGCAAATCAAGGGCGGGCGCAATCCGTCGGGGCAGTAAAGCGCGCAAATGGCGCACAGGCAGGACCGGCAGGCTTACCCTGTCGGCCACGGGGGCTTGAATGGTACAGGCGAAGATCGGGCGTGTTTTCCTGACAACGGTGGCCGCGTTCGGCCTCGCGGCCTGCGTGGGCGGCGGGTCAGATAACATCAGTCCCGCAGACACGGGCGTTAACGGGGCAGAGGCCGCGCCGACGCGCACCTCAACCCGCCTTGTCGAGCGCGACACCGAAGCGCCCGAAGTCTTTCAGACGCGTGACACGGCGCTTTGGGATGGGCGGCCCTCTCTGGGTGGCGTCTGGGTCGCCTCGCCCGATGCGGTGGACCCGGAAAGGGTCATTATCCGCAATCCTGCCAATGGCAAATTCGTGATCGGCGCCCTTTTCCGGCGCGAAGTGCTGAACCCCGGGCCCAAGCTTCAGATTTCATCGGATGCCGCGGCAGCGCTTGGCATCCTTGCCGGTCAGCCCACAGCGATCAGCGTGGTGGCCCTGCGCCGGGAACAAGCCCCTGTGGAAACCGATGCCACGCGTCCGATCCTCGACTCATCGGAAACCGTGGAAACCGCAACACTTGACCCCGTGCCTGGCAGAAGCCGCCTCTGGCCCGCAGGCCTCGGCCCCAAGCGCCGCGCCGGCTGCCGCAGCACCAACCGCGCCGGTGGCGACCACCACCGCAGCGCCAGCGAGCCCCACAGCACCCGCCCCCGCTCCCGCCGCGGCCAGCGGGCGCACGATCCAGATCGGCATCTTCTCGGTCGAGGCCAATGCCAACCGCGCGGCGGAAACCCTGCGCAAGGCGGGGCTTTCTGCCGATATCCGGCGCGAGGAAAGCCAGGGCAAGGCGCTCTGGTCCGTCACCTCGCGCGGGGATGCGGCCGCTCTGACCCGCGTCAAAGGCCTCGGCTTCCCCGATGCCTATTTCCTGCAACGCTGACCGACCGGAGGCTCGATGCTGTCCCGCCTGCGCATCCTCTTGACCCTTATCCTCGCCTTTGCCGCGGGCCATGCCACAGCCTTCGAGACCCGCGCCACTGCGGCTTGGGTCTATGACGTGACGACCGGCACGGTGCTGATGGACAAGAATGCCGATCAGGCCCTGCCGCCTGCCAGCATGTCGAAACTCATGACGATCAACATGCTGTTCGAGGCGTTGCGCGATGGCCGGGTGACGATGGACACGACCTTTGCCGTCTCAACCCGTGCGCGGCAAATGGGCGGATCGACGATGTTCCTGCAAGAAAGCGACCGCCCCACGGTGCGCGAACTCCTCTATGGGATGATCGTCAACTCCGGCAATGATGCCTGTGTCGTCGTGGCCGAAGGGCTGGCCGGGACAGAAGAAGCCTTCTCCCAACTCATGACCCAACGCGCGCAGGCGCTTGGCATGACGCAATCCTATTTCGCCAATTCATCGGGCTGGCCCCACCCCGACCACCGCATGTCGATGCGCGATCTGGGCATTCTGGCGAAGCGGCTGATCCTCGACTTCCCCGAATATTACCCGATGTTCGCGGAAACCTCCTTCAACTACAAAGACCGTGCCCCCGCCAATGCCACGAACCGCAACCCGCTTTTGGCGCTTGGCGTGGGGGCCGATGGGCTCAAGACCGGGCACACGCAAGAGGCGGGCTTTGGCCTTGTCGGCTCCGCCAAACAGGGCGACCGCCGGGTGATCTTTGTCATCACCGGCCTCGATACAGACCGCGCAAGGGCAGAGGAATCCGAACGCATCGTCTCCTGGGCCTTCCGGCAGTTCGTGGAACGCACCCTCGCCACGGCAGGCACCCGGCTGGCCGAGGCACCGGTCTGGATGGGCGCGGCCCCAAGCGTTGGTCTGGTGCCCGCCGCGGATGTCCGCCTCCTCGTTCCCGCCCTCGTGCAAGAAGGCACCACGGCAGAGGTCGTCTTTACCGGTCCGGTCAAGGCCCCCGTCCGCGCGGGCGACCAGATCGGGGAGTTGATCGTCCATATCCCCGACCTGCCCGATGCCCGCGTGCCTCTGGTGGCCGAGGCGGATGTGGCCGCAGGCGGCTTTACTACCCGTGTCGGCACCGCCGCGCGCAAACTGATCGCCGAATATCTTGGATCGGCCCCCGCCTCCTGATAGACGCAAGCCCATGACAGGGCGTTTCATCAGCTTCGAAGGCATCGACGGGTCGGGGAAATCCACCCAAGCCCGGCGTCTGGCCGAGGCTTTGCGCGCCCGTGGCCAAGCGGTCACGCTCACCCGCGAACCCGGCGGCAGCGCCGGGGCCGAGGAAATCCGCCGTCTTGTGCTCGAAGGCGCGACAGATCGCTGGTCGGCGGAAACCGAAATTCTCTTGTTCACCGCTGCGCGGCGCGACCATCTTGAAAAGACGATCCGCCCAGCGCTCGCACGGGGCGAAGTCGTGATCACTGACCGTTTCGCCGATTCCACCCGCATCTTTCAGGGCATCACCCGGGGCGATCTCACCACGACAGTTGACCGCCTGCATGAACTGATGATCGGCGTCGAACCCGACCTCACCCTTCTGATCGATATCGACCCGGCCGAGGGCCTGCGCCGCGCCACCGCCCGCGCCGGCGCAGAAATGCGGTTCGAAGATATGGGCCTTGCCTTCCAGACCCGCGCGCGCGCGGGCTTCCTCGCGCTGGCCGATCGCCACCCCCGGTTTCGCGTCATCCCCGGTGCGCGCAGCGTCGAAGATGTAGCCGCCGATGTGCTCGCCGCCGTTTTGGGCGCGGGGGCGGCCTGATGGCCGCAGCCGACCTACCCGAACCCGACCGGATCGAAGGCGCCCCCCACCCGCGCGAGGCCGCGCAACTTTTCGGCCATG
>JALOTC010000088.1 GCA_025458085.1 Cypionkella sp.
TCTGATTTTCGGCGCCCATATCCATCGTGACGGTATTGGGCACCCTGTCGGTAAAGCGGGTGCCGTCCGAGAGGTTGTCGATTTGCAGGAAGCCGCCTTCGCCACCCTGATCCCAGGAATAGCTCAGGCGCAGCTCTTCGCCCGGCGCAAAGAAGCCCGGCTCGGTCGTGTAAACCACGGAGGTAGTCGCCGTTTCATGCGTGATGACGACGGAGCCGTTGGGCAACACTTCGATCCGGAAGCCGCCCTCTGTCAGCCCTGCGCTGTCGCGCGACAGGACGGTCTGCGGCGCGGTCACCGCGGTTGTGGCCGGGGTGAACTGTATCTCGAGCGTGCCGCGGTCGAGTTGGAAGACGGGCGAGTTGACGATCTTGACCAGATCGTTCGTCCCATCCAGCACGGCCTGCGCCCCGTTGGAGGCCGCACCGTTCACATACAACCCGTCCTGGCTGCCATTCGCACCCGCAGCGTCGATGGCCACGGTCGAAGCATCGTCAAAATTATAGAGCGCAATGATCGGCATCGAAACATCCTCACACACCGGGGCAGGCCCCTGCGGGTCACATACCCTCATCCGGACGGACGAAGGTTCTGACGCTTGGCTCCGATGCACTGGGACGCCGGAGCTTTACGCCACACGGCCCGCCGCTTGTGATGACATGCACCAGCGTTCTCGAACCAAGACGGTTCAAGGCACGCAAAAATCGGTGGCGAAAGCCACAGATCCCGATGATGTCCAGGTGCTTGGCAGCACGCTTCGCAAGACGACCGCCCCCACGGCCTTTGTCATGCCGAGACATGACAAATGCAGTGTTACCTGCCCTTAAGGCTTATGAAAAGTAAAAAAAGGCTGGATTTGGGCATCCGTAAGTATGGATTGGGGCAGATTGCCCCCGTTCTGCCAGGGCAGAACACCTGCTGATTGTAGAACTGTCACGAACAATCCACCGAGCACAACACAAGAACGCGTGGGAATCGGGCCGGAACCAACGTGGATGGATCGATTCCCCTTGCCTGCGCAGAAACAATCCCGCGGCGGGTCGCGCCCTGAAAACGCCGCTCTGTGGCCGCATTGGAAATGTTTAAAGACGGTTAATCTTTGTGAGCCACCCCGGCGCGATCCGACAGGATGCCTAAGGATTGGGCGGTTTTACCGCCTCTTCCCGGCAAAAAGTGATTCGAAGACTGGGAAGTGGTGCCCAAGGTCGGACTCGAACCGACATACCTTGCGGTGGCGGATTTTGAATCCGCTGCGTCTACCATTCCGCCACTTGGGCCGCAGGATGCGGTGTAACCAGAGGTGCGGGCGGCGTCAACTGTCCTGCGGCAGATGGCGCGGCGGCACGTCGCTGTCCTGTGACTTTCCTTGCCAGAGCAACGCTCCTATGCTCTGCCCCATGCCCAGCGGACGACGCAGGGATTGCAGAAAGACGGATCATGACCTTCCCTTCTTTGTCAGGAGGCGTTTCCCCTGCGCGGGCCCTCGCGCTGATGGCGGGGCTTGGCTCGGCGGCGCTTTTGGCCGGTGCCTTTGCCTTTCAATATCTGGGCGGGATGGCACCCTGTGCGCTGTGCCTCTGGCAACGCTGGCCGCATGCGGTTGCCGTGCTGGTCGCCTTGGGCATTGTGGCGCATCTGCCGCTGCGCCTGCTTGCGGGGATCGGGGCCTTGGCCGCGCTGACCACGGCCGGGATCGGGGGCTTTCATGTCGGGGTGGAGCAAGGCTGGTGGGAAGGGCTTGCCACCTGCGCGGGCGGTTCGCTGAGCGGGTTGAGCGTTGACGATCTGCTGAACCCCAATGTCACGATCGCAGCGCCGGTGCGCTGCGATGAGATTCCGTGGTCGATGTTTGGGATTTCGATGGCGGGTTGGAACATGATCGCTTCCCTTGGCCTTGCCGGGCTGTGGGGGACTGCCGCGCTGCGCCGGGAAACGACGGGCTGACCTGACCGAACGATCGCGCCCGCGACGCTGCGGCCGTCATGGACGTTGCAGACGTTACCGGGCAGAGGTTTCGTCCAATCCGTCAGCGGCGCGCCGCGGGTCCCGCGGACGTTTGAGCGGTGTCTTGGTGCCTCTAGGCGGGCTGCGGTCTGACCTGAACGGTCTTTGTTCTAAATCATCGTGGCGCTGCGCAAAGATGCTAGGATCGCGGCATGACCATCGCCCTGTCGCCTTTGCCCATCTATCGGACCGAACAGGTCACCCGGGTTTACCGCAGCGGGGCGGTTGATGTCTGGGCCTTGCGCGGGGTTGACCTGACCTTGGCCGAGGGTGAGATGGTCGTGCTTCTGGGGGCGTCTGGGTCGGGAAAATCGACACTGGTCAATATTCTTGGTGGACTGGATCTGCCCAGTTCGGGACGTGTGTTCTTTCGCGATCAGGATTTGACGCAGGCGAGCGACAAAGACCTGACCGCCTTCCGTCGCGCGCATGTCGGCTTTGTCTTTCAATTCTACAACCTCGTTCCCAGCTTGACCGCGCGCGAGAATGTGGCGCTCGTCACCGAAATTGCCCGTGATCCGATGCCCCCGGAGGAGGCGCTGGAGCGCGTTGGTCTTGGGCATCGGCTGGATCATTTTCCGGCCGAATTGTCGGGAGGAGAGCAGCAGCGCGTGGCCATTGCCCGCGCCATCGCCAAACGCCCCGATGTATTGCTCTGCGATGAACCAACCGGCGCGCTGGACAGCAAGACAGGTGTTCAAGTGCTGGAGGCGATTCACGAGGTGAATCGCGATCTGGGAACCACGACAGTTCTGATCACCCATAATGCAGACATCCAGCGCATCGCGCATCGGGTGATCGTTCTGGCCGATGGGCGGGTGATCCGCGACAGGGCGAATACGGAACGCCTTTTGCCTGCGCAGGTCAGCTGGTGAGAGTCTTGAATCGCAAGATGCTGCGCGATTTGCGCAGGATCTGGCCGCAGACCCTGGCCATTGCCTTAGTGCTGGGTTGCGGGATCATGGTGCTGGTGGGCGCACAGGCGACACAGGCAACGTTGATCGAAACCCGGGCCGCCTATTACGATCAGCACCGGTTTGCCGATGTTTTTGCCGGCGCAACGCGCGCCCCAGCCGATATCGTCGCGGCGGCACACCTGATTCCGGGCGTGGCCAAAGCCGAAGGGCGGATCAGCTTTCATGCTGTGCTCGATGTTGCGGGGATGGCGGAGCCTGCAAGCGCGCGTGTCCTTTCGATTCCCGAGGGCGGTGCCACGCTCAATTTGCCACTTGTGCGGTTGGGCCGGTTGCCAGAACCGGATCGCGCGGATGAGGTGGCGCTCTCGGAGCCCTTTGCACAGGCGCATGGTCTTGTGCCGGGCCGCGAATTTCGCGCTGTGCTGAACGGCCAGTTGCGCGCGCTGACCGTAACCGGCTGGGTGCTGAGCCCGGAATTCATCTACACGATCGCTCCCGGTGCGATGATGCCGGATGACCGGCGCTTTGGGGTGATCTGGATGAACGAGGCCACCGCTGCCGCGGCTATGGATATGTCGGGCGCGGTGAACGACCTGGCCCTGCGGCTGACGCGAGATGCAGATGAACGGGCCGTTATCGCGGCGCTGGACCGGCTGTTGGAGCCTTTTGGCGGCACGGGGGCTCATGGGCGCGACCGGCAGATGTCGCATGTGTTTCTGGATGGGGAATTGCAGCAGCTTGGCGCAATGGCTGCCTTCATGCCCCCGATCTTTCTGATCGTGGCCGCTTTTCTGGTGCAGATGGTGCTGGGGCGCTTGATCACCTTGGAGCGCAGGCAGATCGGGCTGTTGAATGCCTTGGGCTATGGGCGGCGGGATATTGCGGCGCATTACCTGAAGCTGGCCGCATTGATCGGGGCGATGGGTATCCTGTTGGGCTGGGCTTTCGGCTGGTGGATCGCCGTGGCGATGATTGGCCTCTATCAGGATTTCTTCCGCTTTCCCTTTCTCATCCGCGATTGGGGGAGCTGGGCGCTGGTCGTGTCGGCGGGCATGGGCGTTGCGACCGTGGTCTTGGGCGCGCTGCGCCCCGTCTGGGCCACGCTTCGCCTGCGCCCGGCCGAAGCGCTTTTGCCGCCCGCCCCGCCCCACTTCGGCAAAAGCATCGCCGATCGCCTGCTGATGCGGTTGCGCGTCCGTCAGACAACCATGATGATCTTGCGGTCCATCCTGCGTTGGCCGGGACGGGCAGCGATCACCGTTCTTGGCGTCTCGGCCTCGGTTGCGGTGCTGGTGATGAGCTATTTCCTGTTCGACTCGGTCGAGCGGCTGACGCAAAGCGTTTTCAGCCAAGCCAATCGGCAGCAGGTGACGCTGACGCTTGCGCGGCCCATGGGAGAAAGCGCCGTGCAAGATGCCCTGACGCTTCCGGGGGTCAGCCGTGCCGAAGGGGCCTATGTCGTTCCGGTCCGGGCCGTGCATGGCCATCGGATACGGCTGACCGCAGTGCAGGCCCATTTTCCCGGGGCAGAGCTGGCGCGTCTGGTCGATGATGCGGGGCAAGTGGTCGTGCCGGGCACGGAGGGGGTGATCTTGCCCGTCACGCTGGCGCGGGCGCTTGACCTCCGCGCGGGCGATCTGTTGCGGCTTGAGCTTTTGGCCGCGCCGCGCAGCATCTTGCACCTTCCCGTCGCCGGACTCATCGCGCAGGGGATGGGGCAGGATGTCCATATCTCGGCTGCGGCGCTGTTTGCGGCGACAGGGAGCGCGCCACAGGTCAATATGATCCATCTGGCGGTGCAAGCAGACCGGATGGATGCGCTCTCGGCGGCTATCAAGCAAACGCCCGGTGTCGCGGGCCTGTCGGATTGGGCCGAAGTGCGCCGTCAGTTTGACGCGACCCTGAGCGAAAACATGCTGACCATGGTGGGACTCTATACGCTGATCGGGCTGCTGATCGCCGTAGGTGTCATCTATAATGCCGCGCGGATCCTCGTTTCGGAACGCAGCTATGAACTGGCGAGCCTGCGCGTCTTGGGCTTTAGCCGGTTTGAAGTGGGCTATGTGCTCGTGGGCGAAATGATGCTCCTGACACTTGTCGCGATCCCGCTGGGGTGGCTTGCGGGCTATGGGCTGGCGCAGGGTGTGGTCGGGGCCATGTCGACAGAGATCGTGCAGATTCCGTTTTTCATCAGCCGGAGGACCTTTGCTCTGGCGGGTTTGGCGGTGTTTTTCGCAGCCCTTGGTGCTGTCTTGGTGGTCCGCCGACGGTTGGACCGGGTTGATCTGGCGATGGCGCTGAAAGCGCGCGACTGAAAGGGGGGGCGGGACAATGGTGACAGGGCGCACACTGGGCCTCGGGCTAGGCGGCGGGCTGATTGCGGCAGCCGTCGTTTGGGCGCTTTGGCCACAGCCGACACTGGTTGATCTGGCCACGGTCACCCGCGGGCCGATGCAAGGCGAAATCACCGCACAAGGCGTGACACGGGCGCGCGACACCTCTGCCATTACCGCGCCTTTCCCCGGCGTGGCGATCCGCTCGCCCGTCGAGGTTGGAGATGCGGTGGTCGCGGGGGAAACGGTCGTGGCCGTGCTGCAGCCTGCCAATCCCACGCCTTTGGATGCACGGTCCAGATCGCAGGCCGAAGCCGCCGTGACCGAGGCACAGGCGGCGGTTGCCTTGGCGCAAAGCAATCTGGCACGGGCAGAGACGGCTTTTGCCCATGCCGAACACGATGTTCAGCGCAGCCGCGCCCTTGCCGACAGGGGCAGCCTTGCCCAGAACATGCTGGAAGATGCCGAGGCAGCCCATCTTTTGGCTGCGCAGGCTGTGGCGGCAGGGCGCGCGCAACTGGATCTGAGCCGGGCGAGCCTTGCCCGGGCGCAGGCGCAACTGATCGGCCCAGAGCTGCAACCGGGTCTGGACAGCGATGCCGATGCCTGCTGCGTGCGCCTGTTTGCACCGCAGACCGGCATCGTGCTGACCGTGGCCGAACACAGCGCGCGCCCGGTCCAAACCGGTGCCCCGCTGCTGACAATCGGCAATCTGGAGTCTCTGGAGATCGAGCTGGACCTGTTGTCGAGCGATGCGGTGCGCGTGCCGCCAGATGCCCGCGCGGTGATCGAACGCTGGGGCGGTGAGGGGGTTCTGGAGGCCCGCTTGCGCCGGATCGAACCGGCCGCTTTCACCCGTGTTTCGGCCCTGGGGATCGAAGAACAGCGTGTGCGTTTGTGGCTTGACCTGTTGGCCGAACCTGCCGCCCGTCCCGGCCTTGGCGATGGGTTCCGCGTGCAGCTGCGCTTGATCCTGTGGCAAGCGGAAGAGGTTTTGCAGGTGCCACAGGCCGCGCTGTTCCGGGACGCCGAGGGCTGGGCCGTCTTTGTCGCCGAAGGAAACAGGGCACGTCTGCGCCATGTCACCATCGGACGCCAGACGGAGGAACAGGCCGAAGTTCTGGGCGGCTTGGTCGAAGGCGAGAGCGTGGTGCGCTATCCGGATCGCAGCTTGGCCCAAGGCACCGCGATCAAGGCACGCGTGGATGAGCGGGCCTTCTGACGCGCTGAGCGTTTTTGGGGGCGGACGGGCAGAGCCTCACAGCGACTTTGGCTGCAGGCGCAAGGCCCGAAGCGCGTTGAGGATCACGGCCACATCAATCGCCTCTTGGATCAGCGCGCCTTGCACCGGGGTCAGATAGCCCAAGGCCGCTGCGATCATGCCCATGACCGAAAGACCGATCCCCACCACCACGCTTTCCAAGGCGATCCGGCGCGCGCCACGGGCAATTTCGATCCCCGGCGCGATGCGATCCACCCGGTCCACGAGCAAGACCACATCCGCCGCCTCGGCACTGGCCGCGGCCCCCCGCGCGCCCATGGCCACGCCCACATCGGCCGCGGCAAGGGCTGGCGCGTCATTCACCCCATCCCCCACCATCATCACCGGGCCGTTCTTGTGCTCGCTCAGCACCAGAAGCACCTTTTCATCCGGCGTCAGTCCTGCGCGGATGCCATCAAGGCCAAGGCCCTGCGTCACCTGTGCCGCAACCTCGGCCCGGTCCCCGGTGGCCAGAAGGATGCGCCCTACGCCCTGCCCGCGCAGCGCGTGCAGCATCTCGCCCGCGCCATCGCGCAGCGGGTCCGACATCACCAGATGCCCCGCCATCCGCCCTTCCACCGCCACGGCCACCATCACCGAGCCTGCCGCAAGATCGGGATGATCGCCCGAAACGCGGCCCACCCGCGACGCGACAAACCCGTCGCCGCCGACGATCACCTGCCGCCCGTCGATAAAGCCGATCACGCCTTCGCCTGGAATTTCGGCCACATCCTCGGGGATCGGCAGGGTCAGGTTCCGCGCCTTGGCCGCCGCCACGATCGCCTGCGCGACCGGGTGTTTCGATGCCTGATCCAACGCCGCAGCATAGCGCAGGATATCCGCCTCCCCCATCCCGTCATAGGCATCTATCCGCACGATCTGGGGCCGCCCATCGGTCAGCGTGCCGGTCTTGTCGAGGATGAGGGTGCGGATGCGGGCCATCGCCTCAAGTGGCTTTGCGCCCTTGACCAGAACGCCAAAATGCGCGGCGCGGGACAGCCCCGCCACAAGCGCCACCGGCACGGCAAGGATCAACGGGCAAGGCGTTGCCACCACCAGCACCGCCACCGCCCTGATCGGATCGCCGGTAAACCACCATGCCGCACAGGCAATCGCCACGGTCACCGCAAGGAACCCGAGCGACCAGCGATCCGCCAGCCGCGCCATCGGCGCTTTGGAGGCCTGCGCCGCCTCCACCAGCCGGATGATCCCGGCATAGGTGCTGTCTTTGGCTTCGCGCATGGCTTCAAGGTCAAAGGCATCGCCCGCATTGGTGGACCCACTCATCGCTTCGGCCCCGCGCTCCAGCCGGAGGGGAAGGGATTCCCCGGTCAGCGCCGATGTATCCAGAAAGGCAGTGGCCGAGGCGATGCGCCCATCCACCGGCACCACATCGCCCTGACGGATCAGAAGGCAGTCACCGGGGGCAATGTCGTCCAGCGGGACGTCCTCCAGCCTGCCGTTGCGCCGCCGCGTGGCCGTGCGCGGCACGCGCGAGAGAAGATCGCGCATCTCGCGCCGCGCGCGGCCTTCGGCATAGCTTTCAAGAAAGGTGCCCCCCGAATACATCAGGGCTACGACAGCCGCTGCCAATGTCTCGCCAAAGATCAGGGCGGCGGACATGGACAGGGCTGCGACGATATCCAAGCCCACCTCGCCCCTGGCAAGGCTGCGGAGGATTTCGACCACCAGCGCGGCCAAAACCGGCACGACGCCCGCGATCCAGATGGTCTGGGACAGGTCAGGCTGGCCCAAAAAGCGCAGCCCAAGCCCCAAGAGAAGCCCGCCAAGGGCGACCCCCAGCAAGAGGGTCTTGAGCCTGTCGCTCTGCGCATGGTCCACGGATCTGGCCTCCTCTGGCCCAAGCAATGCCTGTGTTGTCGGGAAAAAGGGTCCAATCGCAACATGTTGCACGCCACGCGCAGCATTGCGCAGGAGCGCCCGCGCATCAACCCCGGCTTTCCCGCAACGGGCAGGTATGTTCGGCAGCAGAACCCAAGCGCAGGTTGGGTCCGAACCGCGCCTTTAGCCCATGCGCCCCATGCGGCAGGGTGTGGCCAGATCGAGCGCGCTGTCCCGAGCCCCTGTCTCGATATCCAGCAGACCAAGAACCGTATGGAACAGATTGTCGTGGCTGATGGCGGATTTTGCTGCGGTTCTTAGGCAGGATGTCTCCAGCCCAAGGCTGCCTGCAAAACTTGGCGCAAGCCACATCACCATTGGCACTTTGGTCTGCACGTCGGGGGCCATGAATTTTGGTGCGGCATGGAGGTAAAGCCCGTCCTCGCCCAAGGATTCGCCATGGTCCGACAAAAAGATCAGACCGGGCAGCACCCTGTCGGAGGTCGCCAACAGGTCGATCGCCTGTGACAGCACATGATCCGTTTCAAGGATCGTATTGTCATAGGAGTTCACGATCTGCGCGGGCGTGCAATCGGCAAAGACTGCGGTTTGGCATTCGGGCTGAAAGGGCGCGCGTTCCGGGGGATAGCGCAGGTGATAGGCCGGCCCGTGACTCCCGATCATATGCAGCACAAGGGTTGCCTCCACCTGCGTCCATCCCGTGCGGGTGGCGATCCTTTGGTCGCCGGTGTTGTTATCGTGCCATTCCACTTGGAAACCTGCATGGCCAAGGACATCGAGCAGGTTTTCTTCGCCCAGAAAACCCGCGCGGGAATAATCCGCAGCGGAAAGGCGCGAAAACATGCAGGGGAGCGAAACAGCGGTAGAGGTGCCGCAGGCCGTGACATCGGGAAAGTTGATGACCTCGCGCGCGGCAAGGCCGGGGGTCGTGTCGCGCTGATAGCCGTTGAGCCCCCAGTTCTGCGCCCGGGCCGTCTCGCCGGCAAAGACCACCAGAAGGACGGGCTTTTCCGCTGCCGCGAGGAAAGGACCTGCCTTTGCATCGCGGCCCAAGGGCTGCGCCACGGGATCGGCGCTTTTCCATTGTTCACGCCCATAGCGGACGACGGCATGCAAGGTGCCACCGGGCTGATAGGCGGCCATCAGATCGTGGCGCTCGCGCAATGCGGCAGAAAAGGCTTTGAAATCAGAAAACAGCCCTCCGACCAAAAGGCCAAAGGTCAGCGCCACGCCCAAGGGCCAGCGCCACAGATGATGCCACGGCCCGAACCGCCGCACCCGCGGCCAGAACACCAATGCCGCAGGCAGCACGCCCGTCAGCCCGATCCAGAAAACCGCCGACAGCGTGACCAGATGCTGCGACTCGGTCACCGTGGTTTCCATCACATTGCGCACCATCTCGCGGTCGATCAGCACGCCAAAATTCTGTTCGAAATAATGCGCGCTGGCCGAAATCAGGATCAACCCCGCTGCAACGGGACGTTGCAGCCGCCAAGGGCCAAGGAGTTCCAGCAAAAGGAGCGTCAGCCCGTAAATCGCGGCACCAAAGAGCACCGGCTGCACGGGTGAGGCCGGAAAGACCTCGGCTACGCGCTGCCAAAAGCCGGTGTTCAGCACCACAAGAACATAGGCCGCAACCATGAGGTTCAGCGCCGTATGGCCGATCACAGGGCGCGGCAGCGTGCCGAGGGCAAGGCGAGGACGAGAGGAGAGGCTTGGCAAGGTCATGGGGCACTTTCGAAACGGATGGCGCGCAAGGTGCAGGCCCGGCCCGGAGAAACAGAGGGAGGCGCCGGGTTTCCCGTCCGACGCCCTCCTCGTGCCGGGCCTGCGGCGCTGTCCTCTGCCACCAACCTTGCATCAGCCTTACAGCCGCCCCTCGCCAGACAGGAAACGGCAGGCTAAAACGCGCCATGCGTCTGTTGCTTGTTGAAGATACCGAAGAACTGGCCCAATCTGTCCTGCGGTTTCTCAGGGCGGAAGGCCATGCCGTGGACCATGCGCCCGATGCTGCGACCGCCGAGGAGGCGATGGCCACGACCGATTACGCCTGTGTGATCCTTGATCTTGGCTTGCCGGATCGGTCGGGGCTGGAGGTGTTGCGCGCCCGCCGCCGGGCGGGGGACCGGACGCCTGTCTTGATTGCCACTGCGCGCGACCAGATCACCGACCGGATCGCCGGGCTGGATGCAGGGGCCGATGACTATGTGGTTAAGCCCTTTGATCTGAGGGAACTTTCAGCCCGTCTGCGCGCCCATGCCCGGCGCGGGCAGGGCCTGCCCGAAACCCGCATCGCCATCGCCGGGCTAGAAGTGGACCGCGCCGCCGCACGGCTGTGGAAGGCGGGCGATGAAATCCGCCTGACCGCGCGGGAATGGGCGGTCTTTGATGCGCTTCTGGGGGCGCGGGGGCGGGTCTTGCCCAAGGCCGCGCTGGAGGAGGTTCTGGGCGGGTTTGACACGCTGATCGAAGGCAATGCAGTCGAAGTCTATATCTCGCGGCTGCGCGCAAAACTTGGCCAAGGCGTGATCGAGACACGCCGCGGCCTTGGTTATGTTCTGCCATGACCGGCGCTCTCCGCCCTTGGTCCTTGCGGCGCAGGCTGACGGGGCGGGTCCTTGCCCTTGTCGCGGGCGCGTGGCTGGCGACTGTGGCCCTTTCCGCCATGGTGCTCGACCATGAAATGAACGAAATGTTCGACGAGGAACTGCGCGCCCTTGTCGAAACCACCGTTCTTTTTCTGGATACCGCACCATCGGGGGCCATTCCGCGCACCCTTGGGATCGAGACAAGCGATGGTGAAAGGGTGCTGCGCATCCTTGCGCCCGACCGTGCCGACACTCCCGCCCCTTGGCCCGCGCTTGGCGGCGATGGGTTCCACGATGCGCCGGGATGGCGCATCCTGCGCCAAGGCGCCGAAGGGGTGGTGATCGAGGCGGCCCATGCCACCACCTGGCGGCGCGAGGAAATGCTGGAGGCGGCCTCGGCCTTTCTGGTCCTTGCCTTGCCGTTGATTGGTCTTCTTCTTTGGGGCTTGCGCGGTATTGTGACCGCGGCAACGGCACCTGTTGCCACTCTGGCGCGCAATGTCGCAGCGCGCGCGCCCGATGATCTTTCGCCCATGGCGGCTGAAGCCTTGCCAGAGGAAGTGCTGCCTTTGGTGCGGGCGCTCGATGGATATCTGGCGCGGATCGATGCTCTGCGCCAGTCGGAGCGGGCTTTCATCGCCAATGCCGCGCATGAATTGCGCACACCGCTGGCCTCTGTGCGCAACCGCCTGGCCTTGTCGGCTGATCCTGATACGCAGGCGGCCACGGCCACCATTGATGCCTTGACCCGGCGGGTGGAGCGTCTGTTGCAACTCTCGCGGATGGAGGCGGGGCTTGGGCTTGGCCGAGGGCCTGCCGATCTGATCCGCATCCTGCGGCTCTTGATCGATGACCTTGCCCCCGGCGCGCGCCATGCGATCCGGCTGGACGATGGCGATCTGGACAGGCTGGACGTCGCCGCCGACCCTGATGCCCTTGCCATCCTTCTGCGCAACCTGATCGAAAATGCGCTCGAACACGGTACGGGAGAGGTGCAGATCAAGGTGACGTCGGATGGCCACCTTGCCATCGAAAACCCTGCGCAGAAGCCGCGCTTGGACCGCGACCGCTATGCTAGCGGCCCCAATTCCTCAGGCGCGGGTCTGGGGCTCTCGATCATCCATGCGCTGGCCCGAGCGATGGATCTTCCCTTGACCGAGCGGGTCGGGGAAAGCCGGGTCAGCATCGGAATGCGCTTTGCGGTGCAGCGCCGAGACTGAGGATGTCGGCCCCGGCCGCAGGTTGAAAGGCGCACAACGCCCGGCTGCCTTTGCCATATCAAGGGGATGCGATGGTGGGTGATGAGAGACTCGAACTCCCGACATCCTCGGTGTAAACGAGGCGCTCTACCAACTGAGCTAATCACCCATAACGAAGCGCTCTACCGCTGAGCTAATCGCCCGATGGCGCGGTTCTTAGACCGCTTCTTCGGCCTCTGCAAGGCCCTCTTTCGCCTCTTTCTTCTTGGGCGCGCCGCCTGTGCGCATCTTGAGCACAACCGTCGATCGGCCATCTTTTTCGGCACTGCGTGCCACACGCACACGCCCGACCCCGGGGAGGTTCAACTCTTCTCCTCGCAAAAGCGCTGCGCTGACTTCGTTCAGCGTGGCCTCGACCAATTCGCGCGCATCCTTTTTCTTGGCCCCTGTCGCCTGAACGACGCGGTCCACCAATGCCTTCAGCTTGAGCGCCTCTGCCTTTGCCGCCTCAGGCGCGGATGAGTCCGGTTCCGCAGCCTGTGGGACAAGCACGCCCACAACCTTTGGCGCGGGGATTTTGCTGGGACCGCTCTTTGCGGCGGGTTTGCTTGCCATAACCTTCATCTCCATCCACATGCCACTTGATATGGCACCCAATTGTTACCGGGCTACAGGATATACCCTCGGGCGCTCTTTACATACGAAAAAATGCAGCCCGAAACGGAAAAGGGCGCGGCCTGTTCAGCCGCGCCCCCGCCTGACTTTGATTAGACCGAAGCCCCGTTTAATGGGCCGTGGCCGAGGGGTGATCCTTCGCCGCCTGCCGTGCGGCAGCGGCGGCTTCTTCGGCGGCTTCATCCCATTCCACGGGTTCCGGCTGACGCACGAGCGCATGTTCCAGCACTTCGCGCACATGGGTCACGGGAATGATCTTCAGCCCTTCCTTCACATTATCCGGAATTTCGGCCAGATCCTTTTCGTTTTCCTGCGGGATCAGCACGGTCTTGATGCCCCCCCGCAGCGCGGCCAGAAGCTTTTCCTTCAAGCCGCCAATCGCCAGCGCATTGCCGCGCAAGGTGACCTCGCCCGTCATGGCCACATCCTTGCGGACCGGGATGCCGGTGATGACCGAAACGATGGAGGTGACCATCGCCAGACCCGCCGAAGGCCCATCCTTGGGGGTGGCCCCTTCGGGAACGTGGACGTGGATATCCATCGTTTCGAACTTCGGCGGCTTGACCCCCAGTTTCGGGCTGACCGAGCGGACATAGCTGGAAGCGGCGTCGATGGATTCCTTCATCACATCGCCAAGCTTGCCGGTCGTTTTCATCCGGCCCTTACCGGGCAGCTTGAGCGCCTCGATCTGCAACAGATCGCCGCCCACGCTTGTCCAGGCAAGGCCCGTGACCACGCCCACCTGATCTTCCTTTTCAGCCAGACCATAGCGGTGGCGCTGGACGCCCAAGTATTCCTCCACCTTCTCGGGCGTGACATCGACCGATTTGGCCTTGCCCTTCAAGATTTCGGTCACGGCCTTGCGGGCGAGTTTCGCAATCTCGCGCTCAAGGTTCCGCACGCCTGCCTCGCGGGTGTAGTACCGGATCACATGGGTCAGCGCCGCGTCAGAGACGCTGAATTCCCCCTTGCGCAGGCCGTTCGCAGCAATCTGCTTGGGCAGCAGGTGCTTTCTCGCGATCTCGCGCTTTTCATCCTCGGTATAGCCCGCCAGAGAAATGATCTCCATCCGGTCCAGAAGCGGCCCCGGCATGTTATAGCTGTTGGCCGTGGTGATGAACATCACGTTGGACAGGTCGTATTCCACTTCCAGATAGTGGTCCACAAAGGTCGCGTTCTGTTCGGGGTCCAGCACCTCTAGCAGCGCGCTTGCAGGATCGCCCCGGAAATCCTGCCCCATCTTGTCGATTTCATCGAGCAGGATCAACGGGTTGTTGGTTTTCGCCTTTTTCAGCGACTGGATGATCTTGCCGGGCATGGAGCCGATATAGGTCCGCCGATGGCCACGAATTTCGGATTCGTCGCGCACGCCGCCCAACGAAATGCGGATGAATTCGCGCCCCGTGGCCTTGGCGACCGACCGGCCAAGCGAGGTTTTCCCCACGCCGGGCGGGCCGACGAGGCAGAGGATCGGGCCTTTCAGCTTGGTGGACCGGGCCTGCACGGCCAGATATTCGACGATGCGCTCCTTGACCTTTTCAAGGCCATGGTGATCGGCGTCCAGCACCTCTTGCGCGCGGCCAAGGTCTTTCTTGACCTTCGACTTCACGCCCCACGGCACGCCCAAAAGCCAGTCAAGGTAGTTGCGCACCACCGTTGCCTCGGCCGACATGGGCGACATGGACTTGAGCTTTTTCAGCTCTGCATCCGCTTTTTCGCGCGCCTCTTTCGACAGTTTGGTGCCCTTGATGCGCTCTTCCAACTCGTTCAACTCGGTCTGGCCGTCTTCGCCATCCCCAAGCTCGCGCTGGATCGCCTTCATCTGTTCGTTCAGGTAATATTCCCGCTGTGTCTTTTCCATCTGGGATTTGACGCGGGATTTGATCTTTTTCTCCACCTGAAGGACGCTCATTTCGCCCTGCATATGGCCATAGACCTTTTCCAGCCGCTCCGAGATATCGAGCGTCTCGAGGATCGCCTGCTTCTGCGCCACATCCACGCCCAGATGCCCGGCGACAAGATCTGCCAGACGGGCGGGTTCGCGCGCCTCTGCCACGGCAGAAAGCGCTTCCTCGGGAATGTTCTTGCGGATTTTGGCGTATTTCTCGAATTCATCGGCCACGGCGCGCAACAGCGCCTCGACCGCCGCAGCGTCACCGGTTGGCTCTGACAGCGGCAAGGCGCGCGCCTCAAAGAAGGCGGGGTTGTCGATGAATTCGGTGATTTTCACACGGGTCTTGCCTTCGACCAGCACTTTCACCGTGCCATCGGGCAGTTTCAACAGTTGCAGCACATTGGCCAGCACGCCAACGCGGTAAATCCCGTCGGTGCCGGGATCATCGACCGAAGGGTCGATCTGGCTGCACAACAAAATCTGCTTGTCGTCCTGCATCACCTCTTCAAGCGCGCGAACCGATTTTTCGCGGCCAACGAAAAGGGGAACGATCATATGGGGGAACACCACGATGTCGCGCAGGGGCAGCACCGGGTAGCTTGGGGCAAGCAATTCGCTCATTCGCGTTTCCTTTCATGGGCGGAAGACCCCGGCCCCGATCATCGGCAGCATCCCGGTCTTCCCCGTTCGGCCCCCTTATCTGGGGAGTGCGCGGGGACAAGTCAACCGGGGCCGATGGGGGCATGACGCAGCCATCCTCCACCCGGACATTGTGGTCCTGCTTGCCCCGGGCGGCAAGGGTGCAAGAGGAGAGCGCGGCGAAAAGCGCCTAGCTGAAGGAAAAGCCTGCGCCGAAGCCTTGGTTGATGGTTTCGGGATCTTCCGTCCCGCTGCGTGTGGCCTGCATGGACCGTGCCACCCGCGCCCGGCATCCGGGGCAAAGGGTAAAGGTCACTTCTTCGGGATGGGGCAGATCAAGGCGCATCGGGTCATGCCAGCCGGTGCCATGTTCAATCGCGCAGCACATGGAACATTTGTTGACCGTGGCCTGGGCGGCAAAGCGCCACGCCACCATGGGAACCGCCACCTGTTCGGCATCGCGCAGATCATGGACCATCAGCGCGCGGCCATCGCGCATCGGCTGAATGGTCATGCGAAAGCGCCGAATCTCTCCGGGTGAGTCGCAGCGATAGTCGAATTTCAGCGGGCGCTGCAATTCCTGCACCAGCCGCACCATGGCCACCACGGCATCCGCCGTGGCAGGGTCATGGATATGGGCAGTCAGGGGCGTGGACAGGACCGCATTGGCAACACAAGCCGCACCGCCATTGCGCAGGGCAAAATCATCCCAATCGCCGCCCACCCAGAGCAGCCGAAGGTCCGCATCCACCACGCAAAAGCTTTGCTCGAACTTCAAACCCGGAACCTGTCCCTACGGCGTTGTCTTGCAACGTTACCAACATTCCGCAGGAAATACCCGATGAAGTTTACACTTTTCTGTCGCCAGATGGTCGCGCGGCCACAGGGGATCAGATCGGTTCGATATCGCCTTCGGCGCGGCGGGCGTGGAAATCGGCGACAAAGGCGGAAAGCTGGCCTGTCGCGATGGCCCCGCGCAGGCCTGCCATCAACTCCTGATAATAGTGCAGGTTGTGCCAGGTCAGCAGCATGCCCGAGATCATCTCTCCTGCTTTGAACACATGATGCAGATAGGCGCGGGAATAGCCCCTACAGGCGGGGCAGGTGCAGTCCTCATCCAAGGGGCGGGGGTCGTCTTGGTGGCGGGCGTTCTTGATGTTGACCTGCCCGCGCCTTGTCCAGGCCTGCCCCGTGCGGCCAGAGCGCGAGGGAAGCACGCAATCCATCATATCAATGCCGCGCTGCACCGCGCCCACGATATCATCGGGCTTGCCCACGCCCATCAGGTAGCGGGGTTTGTCCTCGGGCAAAAAGCCGGGCGCGTAATCCAGCACGCCGAACATCGCCTCTTGCCCCTCGCCCACGGCAAGGCCGCCCACGGCATAGCCATCAAAGCCGATGGATTTGAGCGCGGTGGCCGATTCCTCGCGCAAATCCCGCGTGACGCCGCCCTGCATGATCCCGAACAGCGCATGGCCCGGCCTGTCGCCAAAGGCATCGCGCGACCGTTGCGCCCAGCGCATCGACAGCCGCATGGAGGCCGCGACTTGTTCCTCCGTCGCGGGCAGCGCGGGGCATTCGTCAAAGCACATGACGATATCCGACCCGAGAAGGCGCTGGATTTCCATGCTGCGTTCGGGGCTGAGATGGTGCTTTGACCCGTCGATATGGGAGGAGAAGGTCACCCCTTCCTCTGTCAGTTTGCGCAAGGACGCCAGCGACATCACCTGAAATCCGCCGGAGTCGGTCAGGATCGGGCGATCCCAGTTCATGAAGCGGTGCAAGCCGCCAAGGCGCGCGATGCGTTCCGCCGTGGGGCGCAGCATCAGGTGGTACGTATTGCCCAAAAGGATATCGGCCCCCGTGGCGCGCACGCTGTCGGGCAGCATGGCCTTAACGGTGGCCGCCGTGCCCACCGGCATGAAGGCGGGGGTGCGAATCTCGCCCCGCGTGGTGTGGATCACGCCAGTGCGCGCCGCGCCATCTTTTGCGTGAAGCGTGAAGCCAAAGCCCTGTGCCATCGCCCTGCCCTTCCTTCTGCTGTCATGGAAAAGGGGGCGGCCTTGGCCACCCCCCTGCCCTGTTTTCCTGTGCCGAGGATCAGTCCTTGGACCGTTCCACGTAAGAATCGTCATCGGTGTTGATGACGATGCGGGTGCCGGCATCGATATGTGGCGGCACCATGACGCGCAGGCCGCTGTCCGTCATCGCGGGCTTGTAGGAGGACGAGGCCCGCCCATGACATCTTCGGTCACGACGACCTGTTCATAGGTTTCGGGTTCCATGAAGTGAAAGCCTTCGCCATCTTCATAGAGGAAGTCATAGGCGCGTTCATCGACGGTCGCCTTTTCCACCTGATCGGTGGTTTTCCACCGCTCGCTGACCTTCACCCCGTCCGAGATGCGGCGCATGTCGACGCTGGTGGTCGGCGTGCCCTTGCCGGGGCGGAAGGTTTCGGCGGAAAGAACCACATAGAGCCTGCCGTCCATATCGACGACATTGCCCTTGCGGAGCGAGGAGGCGATGACCTTGACCATGAGTGACCTTGCAGTTTGGAAGGGGGCAGCCTATGCGCGCCCCGATTGGCCCCGCGCCTAGCGCAATCCGGCGCGGATTTCCACCCCTGTTTGATGCCACAGCCGCAAAGGCCCCCAAGATGCCCGCTGCACCAACGCCCCAAAGCCCTTTCTGGCACGCCGACCGCCACGCCGACCGCCGCCCCGCGCTTTTGGCGCGCAACCGGATACAGGCGGCGCTGCGGGGCTGGCTGGCCGCGCGCGATTTCATCGAGGTGGACCCGGCGGCGCTGCAAATCAGCCCCGGAAACGAGACGCATCTGCATGCCTTTGCCACCGACGCGCTTTCCGACGATGGCACGGCGCGAAGGATGTATCTGCACACCAGCCCCGAATTCGCGATGAAAAAGCTGCTGGCGGCGGGCGAGAGGCGAATTCACGCCTTTGCCCATGTCTGGCGCAATCGAGAGCGGGGCGTGCTGCACAGCCCGGAATTCACCATGCTGGAATGGTATCGGGTGGGCGAGGATTACACGGTGCTGATGGAGGATTGCGCGGCCTTTCTGCGGCTTGCGGCAGAGGCGGC
>JALOTC010000089.1 GCA_025458085.1 Cypionkella sp.
ACGCCCAATCGGACCTTCAGCATCACAGGCACAAGAAGCAGCGCCGCGCCCGCGACCATCGCGGCCGCAGCCGAGATTGGCAGAACAAAGGGCGCGCCCAAAGCACCCGTCCCAAGCAAAACCGCGACAACCGCACCGGCATAAAGCTGCGCCTCGGCCCCGATGTTCCAGAGTTTGGCGCGGAAGGCCACGGCCACGGCAAGCCCTGTAAAGATCAAGGGCGTCGCGCGGTTCAGCGTTTCCAGAAGTGCAAAGCGCGACCCCACCGCCCCGGTCACGATCTGGCCCAGAACGGCGAAAGGATCCCGCGCCCGCAATGGCCGCAAGGCCCCCCGCCACGATCACGGTCGCCATCAGCGCGAGCGCCGGAAAGCCCGCTTGCCGCGCGAGCGAGGGGTGGGCGATGGGTTCAAGCCGCATGATCCGCCCCCTGCCCCGCCATCAACAGCCCAATCTCGGCCTGCGCGAGTTCCCCCCGCGCAAAGGCCCGCGACAGGCGGCCCCGGCTGATCACATGGATGACATCGGAAAGGCCGGTGATCTCATCCAAATCCTCGGAAATCAGCAGCACCGCCGCCCCCGCATCGCGCGCCGCCACAAGGCGGGCATGGACATAGGCAATCGCCCCCACGTCCAGACCCCGTACGGGCTGGTTCGCGATCAGGATGCCGGGGGCTTCCTCCATCACCCGGCCAAGGATCAGCTTTTGCATATTCCCACCCGAGAGCAGGCGGATACGTTGGTCCGCCCCTTCGCAGCGCACGTCATAGGCTTTGATGATCGCCTCGGCATGGGCGCGCACGGCGGGCCAATCCATGAGCCCCGCGCGGGCAAAGCGCGTGGCATAGGTTTCCAGCGCCGCATTTTCCGCCAGCGTGAAATCCGCCACTGTCCCGGTCTTGTGCCGATCTTCGGGGATGCGCCCCACACCCGCGACCAGCGCCGCGCGGGGGGACCATAGGGCCACGGGCTTGCCGTCCAGCTCAAACAGGCCACCAGTGGGGGCAAGCGCCCCGCCGATCAGATCGGCCAGCGCCGCCTGCCCATTGCCCGACACACCCGCAAGGCCCGTGATCGTGCCGCCGCGCAACTCCATCGTTACCTCCGACAGGCCGGGGGCAGAGACGCGCTCCAGCCGCAGACGCACCGGGCCAGAGGGGCCGGGGGCCACCCGCGCCTCGGCCAGTTGGTCGCCCACCATCAGCGCGGCAAGTTCCGCCCGGCTGGTCTGGGCGGTGGTCACCGTGCCGACCACGCGGCCCTGGCGCAGAACAACGCAGCGATCCGCCGCCGCCATCACCTCGTGCAGCTTGTGGCTGATGAAGATGACCGAAAGCCCCCGCCCCGTTGCCTGCCGCAGCGTGGCGAACAGCGCCTCCGACTCTTGCGGGGTCAGAACGGCGGTAGGTTCATCGAGGATCAGGATACGCGCATCGCGGTAGAGCGCCTTGAGGATTTCGACGCGCTGCCTTTCGCCCACCGACAGGCTACCCACGCGCGCCGCAGGGTTCACCGCAAGGCCGAAATCGCGCGACAGCCGAACAACCTTGTCCCGCGCCGCACGCGCCCCGCCAAAAGACAAGAGCCCTTCGGTGCCAAGGCGGATATTGTCCAGAACACTGAGGTTATCGGCCAAGGTGAAATGCTGATGCACCATCCCCACCCCCGCTCGCAGCGCGGCAGAGGGGTGACCGGGCGGAAGCGGTTGGCCAAAGACCGTGACGCTGCCCTCGTCGGCCACATAATGGCCGAAGAGGATATTCATCAGCGTCGTCTTGCCCGCGCCGTTCTCGCCCAAAAGCGCCACGACCTCTCCCTTTTTCAGGGAAAGGCTGATCGCATCATTGGCGGTGAATGTGCCGAAGCGTTTGGTGATCTGGTCGAGGCGGAGAACCTCCTCCGCCCCGCTGTCTTGCGATGTCACGATGATTTCGGCTCGCTGTCATCCACGGTGACAGTGAAGGTGCCCGCACGGATCGCTGCCTCACGCTCCGCGACCAGCGCCATCGCCTCTGCCGGGACCTTGCCCTCAAAAGTGCCAAGGGGCGCAAGCGAACAGCCGCCAGCCTTCATATAGGAATAGACGCCGTAATTGTCGGCGGCAAAATTGCCTGCTTTCACCGCGGCGATGGCTGCGTTCATCGTCGGCTCAAAATGCCACAGCGCAGAGGCTACGACCGTTTCGGGGTAATCGGCCTGCGTGTCGATCACATTGCCGATGGCCAGAACGCCGCGTTCCTTGGCTGCATCCGCCACGCCAAAGCGTTCGGCACCGGCCATGAAAGCATGCATCAGGCGGTTCACCTCCGGAATCGGGAAGCCTCCGACCAAGCCGACATTTCCGGTCTTGGTCATGGAGCCTGCAATAATCCCGGTCAGATAGCTTGCATCTTGGATGTAGTTATCGAAAACCGCCAGATTGGGGTTCGCCGCGGCATCGGGCATGAAAGAGGAGCCCATGAGGAAAGCCACCTCGGGATATTCCGCCGCCACCTCGCGCGCTTCGGCCTCCACCCCGAAAATCTCGCCCACGATCAGCTTCACGCCCTGTTCGGCATATTCGCGCATGACGCGGGGATAGTCGGTGTTGGCGACATTCTCGGTGAAGGTATATTCGATCTCACCCGCCGCGACCGCCGCTTCGGCTGCCTTGTGGATGCGGCTGACCCATTGCTGTTCGACCGGCACGGTGTAAATCCCCGCGACCTTCAGCGCCTCTTGCGCCAGCGCCATGCGCGGCAGGAAGGCATGGCCAAGGCCAAGCGCGCCCCCGCCAAGGATAAGTCCGCGCCGCGATACGGCAAAACGTCTGGCTGTCATGGCTGGTCCCCGTTGTCTGATGGTTTGAATGTGGTTGTGTCTTTGACCAGACGGTAAAGCTTTCTTGCGATTCGCCACAAGAGGCGCAAAACACCCACATCTGCCCGTCACGGCACACCGGACCGCAGGACTGCGCTTTTGCTTGGCGAAACAACGATTCTGCCCGAAAAAGCGGCACAAATCCAACTTCGTGCCAATCTTTACAGCCCGCCACCCTGTGAAAATTTTGTTACGGAGGCGTGTTAGATCGTCTTGCGAGACTCGCCATCCCGCCGTTACAGTCCCGTCACAAACCCCGCGCAACCGGGTCCTGTGACAGGGCCGGTGGAGACAAGCGGGGAAAGCCTTACGCAACCGGGAGAGACCCAATGATGATGAAACGTATCCTCGGCACGACGGTCAGCTTTGCCGTGCTGATGTCGGCCACGACTGCCTTCGCTCAGTCGGAGGAAGTGATTGCCGCGGCCAAAGCCGAAGGCATGCTGTCCACGATCGCCCTGCCGCATGACTGGTGCGGCTATGGCGGCATCATCGCCGATTTCAAGGCGAAATACCCCGAAATCACCGTGAACGAACTGAACCCCGACGCCGGTTCCGCCGACGAACTCGAAGCGGTCAAGGCGAACAAGGACAACAAGGGCCCGCAGGCCCCTGACGTTCTGGACGTGGGCCTGGCCTTCGGACCGCAAGCCCAGTCCGAAGGTCTGCTCCAGCCCTACAAAGTCTCGGTCTGGGATTCGATTCCCGAAGGCATCAAGGACCCCGATGGCCATTGGTACGGCGCCTATTATGGCGTGATGGGCTTTGCCGTGAACACCGATCTGGTCGAAAATGTGCCGCAGGATTGGGCGGATCTGCTCAAGCCCGAATATGCTGGCATGGTGTCGCTGGCCGGTGACCCGCGCGCCTCGAACCAGGCGATCCTGGGGGTGATGGCGGCTGGCATGGCCATGGGCGGCGCACCCGGTGCGGAAGCTGCGCAAAAGGGGCTGGAGTTCTTCAAGCAACTGAACGACGCGGGCAATTTCGTGCCAGTGATCGGCAAGGCCGGCACGCTGGCCCAAGGCACGACGCCCATCGTCATCGCTTGGGACTATAACGGCCTGTCCTGGGGCAAGTCGCTGGCAGGCAACCCGCCGGTTGAAGTCGTGATCCCCTCCTCCGCCGCGCTGGCGGGCGTCTATGTGCAGGCGATCTCGGCCTATGCGCCGCAGCCCAATGCCGCGAAACTGTGGATGGAGCATATCTTCTCGGACGAAGGTCAGCTTGGCTACATCCGCGGCGGCTGCCAGACCGCGCGGTTTACCGAACTGGTGGCGGCAGGCAAGGTGCCGCAGGACCTGCTGGATGCGATGCCCCCGGCAGATGCCTACAAGAACGCCTATTTCCCGTCGCTGGATGAGGTGAATGCGAACAGCACCGCCGTCACCACGAACTGGGATGCCGTTGTGGGCGCCAACGTCGAGTAAGCCACGACCATCAGCCCGCCCCGGTTTGCGCCGGGGCGGGTCTGCCTTTTCCACGGGGCCGACAGATGCCTCGGGTGACGACAGGGGGAACCGATGCCATCAGCGCCGAAAGGGCCGCGCCTTCGCTTGCCGGTGGAATGGCTGGGCCTTTTGCCCTTTGCCGCCTTTGCGGTGCTGTTCCTGATCCTGCCGACGATGCGGATCGTGATCGGGGCCTTTCAGTCGCCGGATGGCGGCTTCACCTTCCAGAATTTCATCGATCTCAATACGGCATCGAACCGCAATGCCTATTGGACCTCGATCCGCCTGTCCTTCATGACCGCCCTTCTGGGCTGCGCCGTGGGCTTTGGCATGGCGGCGGCGGTGGTCTTTGGCGGCCTGCCCAAGGCGATCCGCGGGCCGTTGATGACCTTTTCGGGCGTGGCCTCCAATTTCGCGGGCGTGCCGCTGGCCTTTGCCTTCATCGCGACGCTTGGCCCGGTGGGGTTGATCACCGTCTGGTTGCGGTCTGAATTCGGCATCAACCTGCGCGCCATGGGCTTCAACCTGCTGTCCTATTGGGGCCTTGTCATCACCTATCTGTTCTTCCAGATCCCGCTGATGATCCTGATCATCACGCCCGCGCTGGATGGGCTCAAGCGCGAATGGCGCGAGGCGGCGGCGGTGCTGGGTGCAACGGGCCTGCAATATTGGCGGATGGTGGCGCTCCCGATCCTTTTCCCGTCCCTTCTGGGAACCTTCGCGCTTTTGTTCGCCAATGCCTTTGGCGCGGTGGCCACGGCCTTTGCGCTGACGGGGCCGCAACTCAACATCGTGCCGATCAAGCTTTTCGCGCAGATCCGGGGCGATGTGCTGGGCAATCCGAACCTTGGCTATGCGCTGGCCTTTGGCATGATCGTCATCACCGCCGCGGCCAATTTCCTCTATATCTGGCTGCGCGTCCGGTCTGAGAGGTGGTTGAAATGACCCGCTTCCTCGCCTGGGGCATTTTCCTCCTTGGCTGTTTGTACTTCCTCCTGCCACTGGTGGGCATGGGCGAGTTCTCGCTGCGGATGCGGCGGGGGGAATATTCGCTGGATGCCTATCGTGTGGTCTTTGCCGACCCCCGCTTTTGGGACACCTTCGGCTATTCGCTGATGCTGGCGGCGGCGACCATCATCGTCGGTATCGTGCTGGTGGTGCCGACCGCCTATTGGGTGCGCCTGCGCCTGCCGCAGGCCCGGCCCTTCGTGGAATTCATCACGCTTCTGCCGCTGGTCATTCCCGCCATCGTCGTGGTCTTTGGCTATATCCGGCTGTACAACACCTCCAGCTTCTTGCCCCTGACCGGCTCTGCGCTGGGGACCGATTTCCTCCTGACCATGGGCTATGCCACCCTCGCGCTGCCCTATATGTACCGCAGCGTCGATACCGGCCTGCGCACGATCGATGTGGCCACCCTGACCGAGGCCGCGCAAAGCCTCGGCGCGGGATGGTTCACCATTCTGGGCAAGATCATCCTGCCCAATGTGATGGTGGCGGTGCTGTCGGGGGCTTTCCTTACGCTGGCCATCGTGATGGGGGAATTCACCATGGCCGCGCTTTTGAACCGCCCCGCCTTTGGCCCCTATATGCAACTCCTCGGCGCGAACCGCGCCTATGAGCCGCCAGCCCTTGCCGTGATCGCCTTTGCCATCACCTGGGGCTGCATGGGGCTGATGCAGCTTGTGACACGATTTGCCAAACACGAAAGGGCCAAGGGCTGATGTCCTATCTGCGGCTTACCCATCTGGAAAAGACCTTCGGCCAGAACCGGGTCGTGAAGGATTTCACCCTGTCGGTGGACAAGGGCGAATTCATCTCGCTTCTTGGCCCTTCGGGCTGTGGCAAGACCACCGTCCTGCGCATGGTCGCGGGGTTCGAAACACCCACTTCGGGCGAAATCACCATCGACGGGCAGGATGTGACCGGGCTAAAGCCCAACGGGCGCAACATCGGGATGATGTTTCAGGCCTACGCCCTGTTCCCGAACCTGACGGTCGCGGAAAACGTCGCCTTCGGCCTCAAGGTCAAGGGCGTCCCCCGCCCGGAGCGCGAGGCGCGGGTGGCCGAAATGCTAACCCTCATCGGCTTGTCCGACCTCGGCGGGCGCTTCCCGTTCCAGCTTTCGGGCGGCCAACAACAGCGCGTCGCGCTGGCCCGTGCACTGGCCCCCCGCCCGCGCGTGCTTCTGCTCGACGAACCGCTGTCGGCTCTGGATGCCAAGGTCCGCGTCTCGCTGCGCAATGAAATCCGCGCAATCCAGCAGGAGTTGGGCATCACCACCATCTTCGTGACGCATGATCAGGAAGAGGCGATGAGCATTTCCGACCGCATCGTCGTGATGAATGGCGGGATCGCCGATCAGGTGGGCGCGCCGTTCGAAATCTACAACCGCCCCGCCACCCGCTTTGTCGCCAATTTCGTAGGCACGCTGAACACGCTCGACGTCACCGTACAAGACCCTGCCGCAGGCCGCGTCAGCCTTGAAGGCCAGACGCTGACCCTGCCCGAACCCCTCGACCTTGCCCGAGGCGAACAGCTGTCGATCGCGCTCCGGCCCGAGGCGCTGCATCTGGGCCGCGACCATCCCGGCGAGGCGGTGCTCTCCGCCACGATCACCGAGGTACATTTCATGGGCTCTGTCATCCGGCTTTCGGCCCAAATGGCGGGGGCGAAAGTGTCGCTTGACACCTTCAACCGGCCCGATCAGCCGCCGCCCAAACCGGGGCAGGCGGTGGAGATCACCCTGTCAGGGCGCGACGCCATCCATCTGCAGGGCTGAGACCTCCGCCGCGCGGGCAGGCATGGCCTGCCCCAAGGCCTCTGCCAGATCAGACAGGCGCAGTGGCTTGGCCAATACGGCGGCAAAGCCTGCGCGGCGATAATCCTGCTGCAGATGGGTCATGGCATTGGCCGTGACCGCAATCGCAGGCGGCATCACGGCCCCCGAAGCCTTCTGGCGCATTTCAGACAGCGCCGTCATGCCGTCTTTCTCGGGCATCGAAATATCCATCAACAGCACGTCAAAGGCGCCCGGCTCAAAAGCCCGGACCGCCGCCGCCCCATCGGCAACGACATGCGCCGCCACCCCAAGACGCGACAGCATGGCGCGCAGGATCATCTGGTTCGTCACATTGTCCTCGGCGACCAGCGCGCGCAGCGGCACCAGCGGCGCAGCCCGCGGAAGCTGCGCCCCCCGCACCGGGAAGGATCGCTGCTCCACCTCTGGCATCGGCAGATCCACGGTGATGACCGTGCCCCTGCCCTTTTCGCTCTCCATCCGTACCTCGCCCTGCATCAGCCCGACCAGACGGCGCACGATCGGCAGACCAAGGCCAGTGCCGCCAAAGCGCCGGGTGATCGTGCCATCGGCCTGCGTGAATTCCTCGAAAACCCGGGCCATTTCCTCGGCCGTCATCCCGATTCCCGTATCGCTGACGATCACGCGCAATCGGCCTGGTGCGGGAGCCTCCATCCGCAACAGGACATGGCCTGCCTCGGTGAATTTCAGCGCATTGCCAACAAGATTGTGCAAGATCTGCAATAGCCGCTGCGGATCGCCCAAACGAGGTCCGCGCAGGGCCGCATCGCACTCTACCTCCAGCCGCAGGCCCTTGCGCGCCGCCGCAATGCCATGCATGGCCCGCAGCTTTCCGGCCAGTTCCCCCAGATCGATCGGCAGCGACTCAAGCTGCAACTGCCCGCTTTCCACCTTGGCCAGATCCAGCACGTCATTCACGATGGACAGCAAAAGATCCGCCGAATCCCGGATCGTCGCCACCATGCTTGCCGCCTCTTCCGGCAGACCACTGTCCTCCAGCAGTTCTGCCATACCGATCACCCCGTTCAGCGGCGTGCGCAATTCATGGCTCATATTGGCAAGAAATTCCGATTTCGCACGGTTCGCGGCCTCTGCCCGCTGGGTCGCCGCCCGGAGGCGTTCCTCGGCCAAGGCCGCATCGGTCAGGTCGGTGATGGTATTCACCACCCGCACCCGCCCTTCGATGTCCAAAGACCGCGCGGCATTGACCGACAAAACCTTGGTCCGCCCATCGGAAAAGGCGATCCGCATCCGCTCACCCAGTACCGTTCCGGAATTCGACGCAAGCGCCTTGCGACAGGGCATGGCGTCAAATGTCACCGGGCGGCCTTCGGTATCGGTCAAACGCAATTGCGCCGGGTCGCAGAACTGCCCCATCAACGCCTCGCGCGGCAGTTCCAACTGGCGGCAGACCTCACTATTGCAAAACAGGATGCGCCCTTCGTCATCCACGACCATGATCCCCGAGGCCGAGGTTTCCATCACATTGAACAGAAAGTCGCGCTCTGCCTGCAAGGCGACCTCAAGTGCCTTGCGCGCGCTGATATCGACATGCACACCGGTCAGAACGATTGGCTTGCCCTGCGCATCCTGCTCTGTCACCTGACCGCGCGACAGAATCCAGACCCAGTGCCCATCTCGGTGGCGCAGACGGAGCTCGGCCTGAAAATGCGTATTGCCGCCTTTCAACCGCTCCACATGCTGGGCCATAAGCACCGCGAAATCGTCGGGATGCATAAGCCGCCCCAGCCCGTCGATATCCATCGGCTCCAGTTCTTCACGCCGATAGCCAAGCATCCGCGCCCAGTAATCGTTGATCCGGTTTTCCCCTGTGCGCACATCAGTCTGCCAAGTCGCGACCTCTGCCGCCTCCACCACCTCGCGCAACCGCCGTTCGGCCAAGGTCCGGGCAGTCACATCGAAATGCACCCCCGACATGCGCAAGGGCCTGCCGCCTGTGCTCCACCGGCTGACCCGCCCCCGGTCATTCACCCAGACCCAATACCCCTCGGCATGGCGCATCCGATAGATTTCTTCATATTGCGCGATTTCCCCCGCCAGCACCCGATCGACCGAGGCCAAAACCCGCGGCAAATCCTGCGGATGGATCAGCGCCTCCCATGTCTTGGAACTGATCGGCTCCAGATCCTCGCGCCGATAACCTACGATTTCGGCCCAACGGTCATTCACGATGGTCCGCCCGGTCAGAAGATCGCCCTCCCATGTGGCAGCCTGCGCCCCTTCGATCACATCCTCCAGCCGGGCCTCCACCTCCTTGAGGGAGCTCACATCGAAATGCACCCCCGCCATCCGCAGCGGACGCCCATCCCCGGCCCGGGTACTGACCCGCCCCCGATCATTGACCCAGACCCAATGGCCATCGGCATGGCGCATCCGATAGACATGCTCATAGGCAGCCTGCTTCCCCGCAACCAGCCGCTCCACGCTCGCGAGGATCGCCGGCGCATCATCTGGATGGATCAGTTGCCGCCAGGTTTCGGTCGTGATGGGCTCCAGATCGGCCTTGCGATAGCCCAGCATCTCGGCCCAGCGGTCATTGATCACATTCTCACCCGTCACGAGATCGACTTCCCAGGTCCCTGCCTGCGCCCCATCGATCAGATCAACCAAGCGGCCGGCCAGAGCCTCACTCTCCGTCACATCGATCCGCAGGCCGATGCGCCCCCCGTTCGGCAACTTCCGTTCGATCACCTTCACATGGCGGCCATCATCCATGCGAATGATCCACTCCACCTCTTGGGCTTGCCGCCGCACCATGATTTCGGCGGCGAATGCCTCCTCCCGCCCCACCGCTTCGGGCAGCAAGCGCAACTCGATCGCGCGGGCAAGGATTTCCGCATAAGAGGCCCCAACAACAAAGAGTTCGGCAGAGATGGGCAAAACCGCCGCCATACGCGCATTGCGATGGGTCACGCGGTCATCGGCATCATACAGCACCACGCCATGCGGCAAGGTGTCGATCACATCCTGAAGGGACGGACCCGCGGTTCCCGCCGCCGCGCAAACCATATCCAAAGGCAGGGACTCAGACATCATGGCGCTCCTGCAGGATAAACGACCGATCCATGACGACTCTACTTCATCCCCTCTGCCATGCAACCAATGGTCGCAGAAGAAAAGTGAACATCGCGTAAAACTTGGACAATCCAAAGCAAGCTCAGGCCAGAACCCCGCCCCTTCATCTTGGCGAAAATACTCTCGGGAGGGGTCTGGGGAGGGCAGACAGCCCTCCCCAGAGGGCATTTAAGAAAGAGGGGGGGGTCGGGCAGACAGCCCGCGCTCAGGCGCGCTTGCCGTAATACAAGCCCACAACATGCTCGGCCTCGGCGAAAAAGAGCCAGCGTTGGGCAAAGGCCCCGACGAGATAAGACACCAGCGCAAGGCCAAAACCCGGATAGCCCCCAATCCCCGCCACGGCCAGAAAGGGCACGATCGCCGCCCCGCACAGGGCAATGGCGCGTAGCTTGCGCGCATGCCTGCGCCCGACGACATAGATCATCTCGCGCAGCAGATAATTCTCGCCCGTATGCGGCTGTTCAAAGACCGACATCGCGCCCCGCCCGACCAGTCCGGTCGCCGTGCCAAGCGTCGATCCCGCACGGGCAAAGGCCCCATCTCCCACCCGCCAGTGCAGCACCATCGCCGCGCCCAGTGCGGCAAGCGCCCCCAACGCAGGCCAGCGCAGCCCCGCCAGCAGGCAGCCCCCCGCCAGCGCGAAGGCAAAAAAGACCAAAGGCACGCTCCAGTGGTGCCAGCGCGGCACGGCGCGGATCTGGGTATAAATCATCGCCGTGGCCAGAACCGTCAGCAGCGCCAGCAGCGCCCCCAGCCAGCCTAAGGGCTCGGGCAGCCCCAACCCCAGCCAGTCCGACAGGGCAACCGGCGCGAGCACAGCCAAGGTCAGCGCCGCCCCCCAAGCCTCACGGCTTAGCCAGCTTGACCGCCA
>JALOTC010000226.1 GCA_025458085.1 Cypionkella sp.
GCCTGCCAAAACCGCAGGTCTGGCCGGCGCAGAACGATCACTTGCCCGCAGGCGGCCTGCTTGCGCTTTACGCGCTTGGCCCCTGCCAGGTGAACGGCACCCCGGTCGCTCGCGATGACCTGATCCTTGCCGAAACTGCGCTCACCCTTTCCGGCGATTGGCCGGTGATCGCTGTCCGCCTTACCGGACTTTCGTTGCCGTAGGATGGGCAATATTGCCCATCCTACGATCCGGTCAGATCCGGAAGAACGGTTGCGCCAGCCGCGGCATCAGTCCCTTGAACCGCAGCGGTGCCTCGGTCGCGGCCAGGCAGATGCAGAGCCCGAACCGCCCGGTGCCATCTGAAAACGCACCCTGCAGCACCAGCGTCAGTTCCAGCCCCTTGTGGCCATGGTCCGGAACCGCCACCCCGCCGGGAATACGCAGCAACCGGGCCGAGGCCAGCCGGTCCGTCGGCAGGATCGCCTGCTTAACGCCCTTGCCCACGGATTTCCACCTGACCGCGTCCAGGTCGCCGCCGATATACTCGGCCAGCGGCGCCGGAACACCCGTCCGCCGCTTCGGCGCCGCCTTCGGCTCCTGCATCAGCGCATCCAGCCGCGCCATCGCCGCGCCCAGGGCACCCTCGCCCATCGGCACGGCCTCGCCCGTGTCCAGCACCGCGCCACCCAGCGTTTCCAGAGTCATCGACCGCGCGCGGCACTCGTCGCACATGGACAGATGCACCGCGACCACCAAACCGAACGCCTCGGGCAGATCGCCCGCAGCGTAGGCGCCCAGCAATTCATCCGACAGATGATGACGGATCGTTGTCATGGTCTCACTCAGTCCCTTCCCATTTCCCGCCGCAACCGCTCCAGCGCCAGCCGGATGCGCGACTTGATCGTTCCCAAAGGCAGGCCGGTCTCGGCTGCCAATTCTCCATGTGAACGGTCACCCCAATAGGCCCGCTCGATCAGCGCCTTCTGCGCTGCGGGCAAAGCCTGCAAGGCCCGCCCCAATTCCCGCGCCTCTTCCTCGGCCGCATAAACATCGGCCTGGTCCGGCGCTTCCTCTCCCGGACCCCAGTCCAGGTCTTCCGGTTCGGGCCTGCGCGACTTGCGCAGCGCATCGATCCGGCGGTTCCGGGCGATGGTGAAGACCCAGGTCGCCACCCCCGCCTTGGCCGGATCAAACAGATGCGCCTTCTGCCAGACCGTCGCCATGACGTCCTGGGCGCAATCCTCTGCCATCGCCGCCGGAGTGCCCGATTTCATCAGGAACCCCTTGATCCGAGGGGCAAAGTGATTGAACAGCGCTGCAAAGGCGGCACGATCCCCATGATCGCGCACACGCAGCATGCAGGCCGCCCAATCCGCCTCTTGCCCGTTCGTCGCCAACTGCCTGCCCACGCCCGAATTCGTTGCCTTTCCAGCAACATAGTGGTCCGGCTCGCCCCGTCCACCCGTTTGTGAAATTGTCCCGGCATCGAACATCATTCCGCTGATACGGAGCATGACCCGAACCGGATCACTGCAAATTTCCAGGCGCCGCACAGGCCAAGGCTTGTAAGGCTGAATTTACAGCTAGCGCTGACAGATTTTTCTGACAGGGTGATCCGAAAGATTTTTCGCGGCGTATCCCGTGAAAGTGCGACAGAAGGAATAATCATGCCTTTCGAACGGTTTCCTCACCCGCCTCGCCGTATTGCCGTTGTCGGGGGGGGGATCACGGGGCTCTCCGCTGCACTGACCCTGTCACAATCCAACGCCGTGACGTTGTTTGAAGCAGAGCCCCGCCTGGGCGGCCATGCCCGCACCTTGATCGCGGGCAAGCGGGGCGATCAGCCGGTGGATACCGGGTTCATCGTTTTCAACCACGCCAATTACCCGCACTTGACCCGGCTTTTCGACCGCCTCGGCGTCGATACCGCGCCCTCGTCGATGAGCTTTGGTGCCTCCACCCTCGGCGGGCGGCTGGAATTCGCGCTGGCCTCGCTGGACAAGCTCTTTGCCCAACGGCGCCGTATCCTTGACCCGCGTTTCCTGCGGATGCTGCGCGACATCCTGCGCTTCAACGCACAGGCCGAGGCCACCGTCCGCCCCGGCATGACCATCGGCGAACTCCTGACCGAACTGGGCACCGGTGCATGGTTCCGTGACCATTATATCACCCCCTTCTCGGGCGCGATCTGGTCCACCCCCACCGTGGGCATCCTTGACTTCCCCGCCGATGCCATGATCCGGTTCTTCCGCAACCACGCCCTTCTGGGCCGCACAGGGCACCATCAGTGGATGACCGTGCGGGGCGGTTCCATCCAGTATGTCAGCCGCCTTTCCGCCCTTCTGTCCAACCAGGGTGTCGATCTGCGGACATCGGCCCCGGTCACGTCGATCCACCGTCAGGCAGGTGGCGTGGTCGTTCAGGCCAAGGGCGGCGTGCCGGAAATGTTCGATGATGTCGTCCTGGCCACCCACGCCGACGTGATGCCACCCCGGTTGAACGCGCCGCCCTGGGCGCCTTCCGCTTTCAGCCGAATGAGGCCGTGCTGCACGCTGATCCCCGGATGATGCCGCGCAATCGCAAGGTCTGGTCGGCCTGGTCCTATGTCGAACCCGATGGTCACCGGCCTGACCGCATTTCCCTCAGCTACTGGATGAACGCGCTGCAGCCCATCCCGCAGGATGACCCGCTGTTCGTCACGCTGAACGCAACCTCGACGATCCGCCCCGAGCTGATCCACGATGTCACCACCTTCCGCCACCCGATGTATGATCTGGCCGCCCTTCAGGCGCAAAAGGACATCTGGGCGATGAACGGC